>CAZVNK010000025.1:10408-14033 GCA_964628115.1 uncultured Ignavibacteriaceae bacterium
ATAATAATGCGGGGAATCTGGGATACATATTATACTTTGATAATTCAATAAAGATTCTCATCAACGAATCGCGAAGCAGCTGTTCCATATTTAATATGGCGGAGGAGGTAGGATTCGAACCCACGGTACCTTGCGGTACAACGGTTTTCAAGACCGCCGCTTTCGACCACTCAGCCACTCCTCCGTCAACTTACGGCAACGACAATTAAATCCGAAACAAGCAATCTGTCAACAGAAGATTAAAAAAGGGCGCAATATACGCGCCCTTATAAACTTATCGCGAACAATGGCTATCTTATGCGCTCGATCGCTCGTTTGAATCCGCCTTTAGTACCACTGAAACGACATTGATCCGAATCGCTCCACCGGGTAGTCGCGTTTTCAAACACGATATTCACCATCCCCTCATCGAATACGAATGATGCCGACCAGTTGCCGTCGACATCCAGATCACTCAACTCATCGTCGCCGGTGCACGCCATGCTGACGTCGAACGTGAGGGAGATACGACCGTCAAACGGGCACTGACCTTCGTCCATAACGAGAGAGTCGATAGCCAAATCAGTTAGCGTTTCGCTGAAATTCATGATCAGATCACAGGTGCCGTCATCACTGGTGATTTCTAAATCGAGTGAATCATAGGCATGACCGTCCAGCGTGAATTCGCCATCCTCCTGATCAATGATGCCCAGATCGAAAATGCAATGGTTGCCGATCGTACCACTGGTGGTTTCATCTTCTTCGGAAAACTCGAGATTGACATTGAAATGCGAGTGAATATCCAGACTCGTAACACTTTCATCAATATCGTATGTATACGACGAGGCGTCACTTGCCCGCAGGGAATCGATGCCCTTATAGGCAAAAAAGACATCATCTTCATCGGTCACCTCGACACTGCAAGTGACAATATGCCAATAGTTGGATGTGTCATAATCGATAATATCGAAATAACCGACATCGATTTTCTCCGCCCCGGCGATTTGCCCCGGAGTGATTTTTTCTTTTCTGCTAAGCTCGTCGATCAACTCGAATGTTAATTCCAGCATCTGGGTATTCATCTGGAAATTGACGTCACCGGCGATATCGGAGATGAATTCATAATTCGGATCTTCCAGATCACCGGTCGTCCGTTCATCATCATCATCCGAGCAACCACTCACCAGGATCAGCCCGAAACCCAGCAAACATGCCATACTCAGGATAAACAGCTGTTTCATGCGTAACCTCCTTGGATATTTAAAGTGCTCTGACAGAATATCATTTTTGATTATCGCCAATAGCCGTACCGTAGTAAAGTAAAAAATATATTTCTGCATCCATACGTTATTGCAAGCTCGATTATTACTCTCCGGATTCAGTCGCATGACGGGATTACGACTTATACTGATTTATCACATGTACTATGCGCGCCGTTACCGCATCATCGTGCGCTCATCTACCTGCGCCTGCGGACCACCGTGAGGACCGATGTCCGAGCGAGTACCGTCGGGATCGGATAACTCGGGATGTCCGGCATCGATCGCCGGCGAATCGGCCTGCAAAATAAACGACACATGGTCGGCAAATATCGGATCGACCGAGAGATTGCCCTTGATATCGGATTGATCCCAGATATCGTGATAATTCCCTTCGGCATTGTTCCAGACGATATTATGAGAGAATTCCCATTTGGCCCAGTCGCCGTAATTCCACACCCCCACACAGGGACACACCCATTCCTTGCGCCAGCCGTTGTCGATGATAATATTGTTGATGATACGCCCCCGGCTTTCGGTCGACCAGGGCGCCACGCCGCAATTGCCGTTATGATACACCAGGTTGTTGGCCATGTCCATAAACGACGAACCGGTGGCGATCATCCCCCATCCCAGATTGTCCCGCACGATATTATTGTGCGCCACCACCCAGGAGGTTCCGAACGCGCCGATCCCCTTCCAATAGCCCGAAATCGTATTGCGATAGACGATACAGGTGGCATCCCAGGTAACACCGATTCCCGCTCCCCGGCCGTCTTTAATCGTGCAGTCGGTGATCACCGCCGAGGCGCCGCGATACAGCGCGATTCCGTCCCAGCCGTTGTCGGCAATCGTGCAACGATCAACGGTCAGTTCCGCCCCCTCCCGTCCGACAATGCCTCCAATCCCAACCGTAACGCTGTCAATGCGATGGCCGTTGTCGACAATGTCGACCTCGATAATTCGGACTCTCGAATTACGGACGACAATGCCGGCGTCGGTGGCATTCCCGTCGGCATCACGCATCCCCCCGGTGATGGTCAGATTGTGTATCGAGGAATGAGGTGAGTTATCGAAAAAGACACCGTATCCGGCCCGGGTGCGCAAAATCGACCGCACCCGATCATCACCGACCAGATGCAGAGACTTGTTCCTGATGAGAAAACCGTAGCCGGCTGCCACCGGCGTGCGATGCCCGGTGCAGTTTCCGCACAGCGAATCGACGAACGGAGTTGCGGACGTCGCAAAAACCTTGGGGCCGATAACGATGGTGTCGCCGTCGGCGGCATAATCGATAACCGCCTGCAGATCGGAGCCGCGTTCAACGGTCAGGGTACGACCCGACACAAACGGCGCCAGGAACAGAAGCATTATCAGAATCGAGCCCCGGACTGCGTTTGACCATGAAAGAATATCCATCCCGATGAAACATACGACAGTCGGCGTCCGGACGCAACGGAAATTCTATTGATGAAAACGGTAAAAGCGCCCCTCGCCGAATTCCGCCAGATGCCGTCGCAATTCGGCCGCACTCATCCACGGGCCGTGTTTGACATTTTTATCGCGCGGCAGATACACCGAATGCGGCGGATCACCGCTCCAGCCCGCCAGAAGTAAAATGTCGGAGATGGTTTTCCCCCGGCACACGTCGAAAATCATGGCGGTATGGCCGCCGGAGTCGGGATCGTCGGGATCGAATTGAATAAACACGTCACCCGGCATGACATCCTTGTCCGCAATCGGCGTGACATTGAGCAGAAGATTCTTATTGTCTACCTGTCCCATCACCAGTTCCAGACATCGGTAGAATTCGGTTCGGCTATGTGCCCGTTGTTCACCCGGCTGGTAACTGAATCCCTGTCCTCTCGGAAGCAGGCTGTAAACTCCGTTCAGCCAGCGGGTATAGGAAATCGTATCGGTCGGCGAGATCACAACCGTCAAGGAATCCCGCTGATCCCTGACCCGGTAATATATCCAGCGTAAATACAACGGCAAATCGGCATCCTTCTGCTGGGGCGTTCCGATACTGATATCCAGCACGCCGTATATTAGGCTGTCCTCCATGAGAATCTGCCCTTCCCAGTTATGGACGTTTTTTTCGGGATGTCTGAGAGAAATATTGGTCAGCCAGACCTGATATGCGCTCAGTTCAGTAAGCGGCACCCGGGCGTAACCGTCCGGTTCGGCATAAGTCAGAAGCAAAGTTCGCTGGGGATTGTATTCAAATGAAAAGGGATACAAACGGGGCGCGCTCTTTTGTCCGAAAAGACTTCCCCCCGTCGTTAAAAGTCCGATTAGCAATATCAACACTGGCTTTTTCATCGTGTACCTCTCAAACATATTATCGCCGTCAATTTCATGTATATCTGTTAGGCTCAATCAGGCGT
>CAZVNK010000026.1:0-1274 GCA_964628115.1 uncultured Ignavibacteriaceae bacterium
AATTTCCAATTGGTTTTACTATTATTCACCATGATTCACAACATGATCAATCGACATTTACGGTCTCTGGAAAAAAGACTCGGCCCCGGATTGCTGGTCTATTTTCTGGTTATCGTCCTCATGCTGGCCGCGGCCATATATGTCCGACCGGCGGTCGACACCACCGCCCTGGGCAACCTGTATGCGCGCATGGCGGAAAACCCGTTCGAGGTTATCGAGAACAATTATGTCGGCTTCCGAATTCTGACACCGTTGATAAGCTACCTGATGGGATTCCGGGGGCAGAACATCATCATAACCAATGACATCTTCGCGGCCGTACTGCTGGCCCTGGTGTTCGTCTATTTCAGGAAGAGATTCGATCTGCTGTCCGATGCTTTCCTGGCGGCCGTTTGCATTGCCTTTTCGATGGTCACCCTGGCGACCATATACTACGGCGGCTACTGCGACTCCCTGACCTATGTGATCATCTTCCTGATGTATCTGTTCCGGCGCAGACTGCCGCTGTTCTATGCGTTATTCTTTCTCGGACTTCTGAACCGTGAATCGATCGCGTTTTTAATACCGTGGTTTTTATACATCACGTTTATCGAATCAAAAAGCCGTGTCAGGTGGACGGTGACAACGATACTTGGACTGGTGATTGCCTTTGGATTATATCAATATTACCGCTCATGGATCGGCGCGCAGGGACATTTCCCGTTCAGAATCAGTTATTATCTTACCCCCCTGCTCGATGACCCTTTGCACTGGTATAAAAAATCATTCACAAAACAGGGATTGGGGCTGTTTACCGTTTTCAAAGCGTTGTGGATAATCCCGTTGGTTGCGGTTATAAAAATGACCGCCGACCGGTACTATCGAGGCCTTGTCTCGATCGGACTGATATTCGTCTGCGTTTGGCTTCAGTTGTTTATAGCCTTTGATACCTCGCGCATGCTCACTCTGGGATTCATGATTATGATCATCTCGCTGAAATACATCCTTCGCACCGACTATGCGAATTTTAGAAACTGGATATGGTATGCGGTCATTCTGAATTTATTCGTTCCGCAATTTTACACCGCTTCTTACATTATCGAACGAATGTATTCACCTTCCGACAAGCTTTTATTCTGGCTGATTCTGGGTCAAACCGGCTGGTGATACTCATTCTCCATTCTCTCAAATCCCAAACCCCGGTCATCCACAACACCGGGACTTGATGAAGAATCCCTCAAAATGTCATCGCAAGCGAATCCGCCACATGCCCGGGTGGCCCACCCTCCGGGTGG
>CAZVNK010000026.1:1374-10294 GCA_964628115.1 uncultured Ignavibacteriaceae bacterium
GTTTCTTTTCATTCCTGAATATGTCACACTGGGTGGCCCGCCCTCCGGGTGGGTTTCTTTTCATTCCTGAATATGTCACACTGGGTGGCCCGCCCTCCGGGTGGGTTCCTCGATTATCTGAATGTGTCATGACACAGGCAATACTTCTTACCCGATGCCCCGCCGCTTGGGGCTTGTTGAAAAACCAGTAGGTCGGCTTCCGAATCCTGACGAAGTCAGGAGAGAAAGCCGACATCTTGTTGTCGGGTTTCTCGTTACGCTTCGCTCCACTCGGAACCCGACCTACCTCTTGCACCATGCATGCACTTTTTCAACAAGCCGCTTGCGGTGAGACGAATCCCCTTGGGAGTGACTCCCACTTCACCATTCTTCTTTACAATTTCACTACCAATCCGATGGTAATGTTGCATTGACCCCTATAAGTGAAGGGAGGATTTATAATCATGCGATATACAAAATCAATGCATTACCAACGAAACAGACGTAGGGCAGGATCCAAGTTCGCCGCGGCGAACGCAGTGATCCTGCCATCTTGCCTTATTACAATTTTCGCTCCGCAGGGTCTTGACATCGACAATGTCGATGGTGTAACCCTGCAATCACAAAAAGATGGAAAACACGGTTAAATACGTTGGGGAATCGAACCCATTTTGAAATACCGTAATACATTGCATCGCTATCACATACGAGGATTTACGCCGATTGCGAATGCTCCCTAACGAACCCATTTTATAAGGGGATAAAACTTGATAACCGGTCCCTTACGATGAGACAAATTCGGGTCGGTGCCCCCCCCTGTCGAAGATCCCGAGTTTTCGAGGGGTGGTTTCAACATCTTTCTTATGTCTGCGCGGTGGCGGGGAATTTGAACGGAGTTTCGCTCGTGGGAAATTCTCCCAGCGTGAACAATGGCGAATCGTCGATAATTTCCGTGGCGTCATACGAAAAACCCGTCACGTCCGGCGAGAAATAAAAACGAACGGATGTGATCGTATCGGATTTGATAATTTTCGGAAGGACGACCTCCGGTTTGAACGGTCGCGTGGATATGACATCCCATACGTGAAGACAATTGTCTTTTTCATTCGCGATAAGAATAATGCCCTCGTCCTCGACGTACAACACCCGCTCCGGATGAATATTCAGAATATGCCAGAGCGTCACGCCGGCATAATCTCTGGCGCCGAATCGGTGAGTCAAATCACTTCGTTTTTTCAAACGGTATTCAACCAGCGCCATATCCGATGACTTGTGAACATCCATTCGCCGCGCGGCATAGTGCGGCTTGGGAATATCGGACGTGGCGATAAAAACCGATTCATGATGTTTCGTGAATCCGAATTGGGGATAAAAATCGATGACCGTCTCATTGGCGAACAGAAAAAGCAGGTCGACCTCATCGCGATATTTGTCGATAACGTAATCCATCATACGGCGCGACAATCCCTGCCCGCGATAATCCGGGATCGTCCCCACCGCACCGATCTGCGCCGCACTGACCGGTTTCCCGTCGAGCAGGACGGTCATTTTGTAAACCGACACATTGGAGATAATGCGCCCGTCATCGATCAGCGAATACGGAATATACTCGGCGGGCCAGTATCCCCGGTCATGCCAGTTTTTAAAATCGATTCCGGGGAATACCGTCTGAATATAAGCGTAATAGGCCTCGCGCAACGTATCGTCATCGCGATAATTTTCACGAACGAGATGTTCTGCCATTCGGGTGCCTCTGTTAAGGGTTTCGATAAAGATAGTATGCTATTATTCAATTACACAAGCGGGGAATTGTCGGGATATCACAAATGTTGCCGGGAGGTAGTATGCGCAGAGCATCGAAACATCGACGAAAAAGGCGGCTCGTAAACCGCCTTTTTGCCAAATAATCTTGTATCAATCCTGAATATAAATTTCCGGCGCTCACCGGCCTTCGAGACTCAGGAAATTCTTGAACTGCGCGCTTTGCGCAAAATCGCTCGGCTGGCGTAAAAACATCAACACGCCGTCGATCATCTGCATGTGATTGTTTTCTTCCTTCGCGATTTTCAACAGGAGTTTTTTCTTTTTCGGATCCGGCTCCAGTTCCGCCTTCTCTTTATAAAACGCCTCGGATTTCTCCTCGGTCGTGCGTGCCTCGCGCCAGGCCGAAACGACGTCGTCGCCGAACGGCTTCTGATCGGTCTTCTGCGCCAGCACTTCGAATAGATTCTTTACGTTCACCAGCGTCTGCGAACCGGTCAGCGCCTCTCCCCCCGAAAGGTCATCGGGATCATCTTTCAACCGTCGAAAATACTCGTAATGCCGCCCCTCTTCCTCGGCCAGTTCCAGCAAAATCTTTTTCAATTCCGCATCGGACGTCTGCTCCGCCTGCTTTTCATAGAAGGCTTTGCCGTCCGTTTCCATTTTCATGGCGAATTCGATAATATCCATGTATCCTCCGCGTTTCTTTATCGTTCCATTTGATGATATAACAACGCGCGGTCGGCGTCGTTCACTTTTTTTCCGGTTCGGGAACCGCCAGCCGTTCGAGAAACGACATGATCTTGGCCCCGTAATAATGATCGGACTTGCCGTACACCTTATCTTTCAGCGCCGTTTTCAGCGTGATAAAATTGTACCCCTTGCCTTCCAGCATCGTCAGAATGTCATCCAGAAAAACCGCGTTGACCATATTGACCCGCAGACTGAGAATATGCCGCACCGCCCGCCCCGTGGTCTTCTCCGCCATCGTTTCCGCCGATGCCAGTCGGTCGAGAAGATGGTTCAGGTATTCGTCGCGCAGGGCAAACAATTCGACACTGTCGCGACGGTTCTTGATCTTCTCCATACTGAGATTATAGACGAAGTCTTCCGGCACGATGGTCGCGTGAGCCACTTTGATTTTGGTTCCGGCAAGATACTCCGCAAGTCCATCCTTCTTGTCGACCGTACTGCCGTAATGCAGATACGGAAAACGGAAATACCGCTCGCTCTGCCGATAACTCTGCAGAATATCCTCGATTGCCTCCTGCCCCTTGATAAGATCACCGATAAACGCTTCCACCGGAACACCCTCGATATCCTGACCGGAAAAGGTCTGAAATCCAAGCGTATGGCCGTCCTCCAACCATTCCACCAGAATATCCCAATCGCTTTCGATATTGTCGCCGATCACGAAACCGGCGGCTTTCACCGAATGCGCCGCCAGGGCGTCCAGAATCCGCTGATTGACCTCCAGACGCTCCATCTCATCGTAATTGCGTTCCGCCGGAAGATTGTCGAAAGTGATACACATACGCTTGTCTGCGGTCTTTGGCGTCTTTTGGCCGGACTGCCCGAACAATGCCGGAACTATTGTTAGAAACACCAGCATGCCGATAATCGCGATTTTTCGGGATTCTCTCATCCTTCAATAATAGGCGTCACATCTGCCCCAACGCAACCAAAAAACGGCGTAGAAACGGCATCTTAAAGCGATTTTACGGGATTTTCGCATACACCTGTCACAATTTTGCACAATCTGCCGATAATCTAAGTACCGAAGACGAAGACAAAAAGGTATTGCATTGATATTGCGGAGGATACAATGAAAAAAATGGCAGTAATCGCATTGCTGGTCCTGCCCCTGACTGTCTCCGGACAGGGTTTCGACGGCAAACTGTTATTGGGATTGTCGCTTTTCGGCGACTATGGAACACTCTCATTTGAAAACGAAGCCGTTCCCGCCGACGTTGACGCCCAAATCATGCCCGGCATGGCGTTTTCGGGACGCTTTCCGATCGCGTCCGGGCTGTACGGAGAACTTGGCGGATATGCCTGCGGACGGACCTCGAACATCTACGGCGTGACATTCAATATGATGAAATTCGCAACGGAAGACTATTACGGTTTTGCCGGAGCCTCGTTCGACATCTGGGATCTGGGCTATGATATCGAAAGCAAGGCCGGATTCAGCGTACAAGCCGGGGCCGGGATGATGCTGGAGTTCGAAGAGCAGGACTTTCTGTTCCTCGAAGCCGGCGTTAAATATCGCAAGGCCAAAACCGACGTGAGTACCATCCCCGAATACGATGAGATCTCCTTCGATTCTTTCGCGCCGTTCGTGCGCGTAAGTGTTTTTACGAAGATCATTTGACGCATACCTCTCTTTTGCGGTAGGAAATACCGTCGCCCCGTGGATTTCACCAATGCACGGGGCTTTGTAATAGGGGCGAAAATTTATCTTGATATCGATACAAACATTTCATAACCTGTAAAAGACCGCCATAAAGCATAACAATACTATCGCAGTGCGATACACGAGGTCGACTGATATGTTTTATGGATCGGGCAAACAGAATTCCCAGGGATCAACCAAACGATACCTTTGCAAAATCGGGGCGAGTGTCCTTTTCGTAATCATGATGCTGGTCGTTGTCGGTTGCGACGTTTTTGAATACAGCCCATATCAAACCAATCTCGATGACGACGACACCAGGCTCACCACGGCAAATCTGACGAAACTGAACGGGATCGTTCCCGAACACCCCGATTCGTTCACATTCGCCGTCATCGCGGACAATCACAGTCATTACGATGAACTTCTCAACGCTATCGGGTATATCAACGTCGACACCACGATCGCGTTCGTGATCCATCTCGGCGACCTGTCGGAAATGGGCCTGCTTCGTGAATACGAATGGGTGCGGGATATCCTGAGAGTCCTGTCGAAACCGTATTTCGTGGTTATCGGCAATCACGACTGCCTGTCGAACGGCGTGAGAATATATCGCAAGATGTTCGGCGAGTTGGATTTTACATTCACGTTCGGCAATACCAAGTTCGTGCTGATCAACGACAATGCCTGGGAATTCGACGGCGGCGTGCCGGACTATGATTTCCTTGAAAACGAACTCGCCGACCGGCAGGATTGCACCAATCTCATCGTCGCCGCCCATGTCCCGCCGTTCGGGGATCAGATGAGTCGCAACGACAACGAGGCCACGTACGTCGGCTTGATGAATGACCATGGCGTCGCGCTGTCGATGCACGGACATACCCACTGGCATTATCACGGCCATTACTATGATGACGACGTGGATTACCTGGTCGCCGAGGATTTACGCGACAGTTGGTACTACGTGGTAACCGTCGCGCGCGATTCAATCAGCGTCGAAGGATTTCAATTTGACTGACCGACCGACCAAAAGACCTAAAATCGTTGTGATCGCGATTTTCATCGGGGCGCTAATGATATCCGGGCCGACGGCACATGCCGGAAAACGCCACTGGTTCGTGCCCGATCATTTCAAATCCCAGTACGCCGGAAACATGGGGCTGGTATCGTTCGGTTTGGGATACTCGCATTTCAATGACAAACTGCATCTCGACCTGTTTTACGGCTATGTTCCGACCTTTGTCGGCGGCGTGGAGACGCATACCATCACGACCAAGATCGCCGTCTTTCCCATCAATCGCATTATCAAACCCGACCACAGACTCTCGCCACTTGCTTTCGGCATGAACCTCAGCGTGATTATCGGGGAGGATTATTTTTTCATGCCGCCCGACCGTTACCCCGAGGATTATTACTGGGCGACCAATTTCAAAATCCTGCCGTATATCGGATCGAAACTGCATAAGGATTTCCCTCCCCACAGTCCGTTTCGCGGGATTGACGTTTACGTCGAGGTCGGCACGGTTGATTTATATCTGCATGATTTTTTTCACTCGGATTACGTCGATCTCTGGGATATCCTGAATTTCTCGTTCGGCTTCGGCGTGGAGTTTTAAGTCGCGCCTATTCGCGAGAGGAAGCTAATATCAAGGCGACCTTTATGCCCGAACAACTACTCTTTTTATGCGCTTTACGCTGACATATATTGCATAGGCGATGATTATTGACCAGGCCATCTCGGCGGGATAATGCAATCGCGACCCTTGCCAAAAACTGAATCCGGTGACAAACGTGTAAAAGAGATAGGCACTTCCCAGAATAAGCCAGGCCGGAGATTCCTTTTTCACAATCAAAATAACCATCCCCACCAGAGTCAGAAACGCCAATACATATCCGCCCCAATGACAAAACCGACGATTAATTGTCTCGATCGTATCAATACCGACCGGCATTTGTCGCCATACATAGTAATTGTAAGCCCGAATATTCTCATCGATATTTTTCCATATGGCCGATATCATCCAGTCGGGATGTTCCTTAATTGCCTCTTTGACCCGTTCCATTGCCTTTTTATATCCCGGTCCCATGTTCTCAGTTAAATACCCGTCTTCATTATTCCATACATCGCCATATTCCATAATCGAGAGTTCGCCTTCATTGATGGCGTACATTTGTGCTACCAGACGAGTGCATAATGCCATTCCTCCGTTACTTCCGAAGGTGAAGACATCATGCACCACATAATTACGAACCATCCATGGAAACACCATCACGAAAACAACGAGGGCGGAAATGGCCATACGTTTGATCATCGTCACCCGCGAGGCAAACACCCTTGGCAACGGAATGACAAGAGCGATAAACAAAAATATCACCGGCCAGACCATTCCCATCGAGCGAAGATAGGCGGCAACGCCGGCGAATAAACCGGCGAGAACAAACCATTTGATCCGCCCACTTTTAATACCCAGGACATACAACAGAAGCGCCATGGCTTGAATCGTGAAATAGGGTTGATCGGTCATGATATGACAGCTCATACTCACCGATGTCCACGATACCGCCGAAATGAATCCGGCGATAAACGCGACGGTTTTGTTGCCTAACAAGTGATAAGCCAGCAGGTAGATCACTACCGGAGCCAGTGTCCCCATGAGAACACTAAATAAAATGGTATATAAAGGATCGGAGCCGAATATCACACGTATGGCGGTGATAATCAACCCGTATCCGGGACCAACCAGAAACAGGCTGTACGAACCGATGAAACTTTTCTCAATGAGAATATGATCGGCAATTCCCCAGTAGAAATTCGTGTCATTGGCATAATGCCAGAACCGATCCATTCCCAGATAGTCGGCCGCCAGATATAAATACACCAAACGCAACACCAGCGCCAGGCCGCCCAGAAATAGTAAGTGTTTCACGATTCTTTTATCGGTATATGAAAAACGCGGAATTGGCATAGCTGATGTTAAATGGCTATAGATTCAATTACGGAGAAGATATTACTTATTTAAGAATATGCAATACCGGCCTGAGAAATTCGCCGAAATCCCGATATTCGGCAATCGAAGAAGGGATTTATTTCAAAGTCCCAAAACAAGACAAATATAACCGGCTGATTTTCTCCCAAAAAATCCCCGCGAATCGATGATTCACGGGGATTTGGATTTTATGCGGAAGGCGGGATTTGAACCCGCACGCCGGTAAGGCGCTACCCCCTCAAGATAGTGTGTCTACCAATTCCACCACTTCCGCAATATGTCTTTGGATATTCGTACTACTGGCCGCCGCCCTCCGGTTGTGTCTCAGGTTGGGCCTGCGGCTGATTGTCTGTCGCCGCCGGTTGTTGATCGCCGGCCGGCAATTGGCCCGCTTCACCTTCGACGCCCGGCATCTGCTCGCCGCCCTCGGGCGGAATCATCTGCTGTTGCTGAGCCTGTCGTTCCATTTCTTTCGCGGCTTCGGTCGTCACCGCCGAGTTGGTGGTCGAGGTGGTACCGGTCCGATGCGAGGACAGATACGCCAATATGCCGCAGTTAACCATAAACACAATCGCAAGTACCGTGGTCGCTTTCGACAAGAACGAAGCCGCACCTCGTCCGCCGAATACCGCGCCGCTCAAAGCGCCGCCACCGCCGCCAAAGGCGCCGGCCAACCCTTCACCCTTGGCCGATTGCATCAACACGACAATCACCAGAAGAATCGCAACAATCGTGTGGAATACCAACATTACTGTAAATAACAAGCCAATAACCTCCGTCTATACCGAATCCACTATTTTCGCAAACTGCTCGGCCTTCAAGCTCGCGCCGCCGATCAATCCACCGTCGATATCGGGCTGACTCAACAGCCCCGAGGCGTTGTCCGGTTTCATCGATCCACCGTACTGAATCGTGACCTCGTCGGCCACTGAACCGAACCGGCCTTTCAACCGATTGCGGATGAACGCGTGTACGTCCTGCGCCATTTCCGGCGTGGCGGTCTTGCCGGTGCCGATCGCCCAAACCGGCTCATACGCGATTACCGTTTTGGCGATCTGCTCCCCGGTCAATTCGGCCAGCGAACCGTCGATCTGTTCACCGACCACCACTTCGGTCAACCCGGATTCGCGTTCCTTCAACCTCTCCCCGACACAGACAATCGGCAGTAAGCCCGCCTGTAATGCCAGTTTCAGCTTGGCATTGACCATCCGGTCGGTCTCGGCGAAGTATTCGCGCCTTTCCGAGTGGCCTAAAATAACGTAAGAGACACCGCTTGTCAAGAGCATTGCCGGGGATATCTCACCGGTAAATGCCCCCGAATCCTCGAAATAGACATTTTGGGCGCCAAGAAGGATTTTACTCCCCTTCAGCGTCCCGGCAACCTCGCTCAGCGCCGTGAACGGCGGGCAGATAACCACCCGCGGGTGTTCCCGATCACCGACCGACTCCACCAGCGCCGCGGCCAGTTCAACCGCCTCGGCGTTGGTCTTGTTCATCTTCCAGTTGCCGGCGATTATTTTCAATCTCATGATTATACTTCCACCTTCGCATCAGTTAATGCCGCCACGCCCGGAAGAGTCTTCCCTTCCAGAAACTCCAGCGAGGCGCCTCCGCCCGTGGAGATATGGCTCAGTTTGTTTTCCAGACCGCTTTTCTTGACCGCCGATGCGGAATCGCCGCCACCGACAATGGTCACCGCGCCGGATGATGTCGCCTCGGCCAGAATTTCGGCAATGGCATAGGTTCCCTTCGCAAAGGCGGAAACCTCGAACACTCCCATCGGGCCGTTCCAGACCAC
>CAZVNK010000026.1:10304-10683 GCA_964628115.1 uncultured Ignavibacteriaceae bacterium
ATTCTTTCCGAAACATTGTGATCGTTTCCGGCCCGATATCCAACCCCATCATGTTATCGGGAATGGCATCGACCGAAACCGTTTCGACGTCGGCATTCTCGGACACTTCGGCGGCCACGACACAATCCGTCGGAAGCAGGAATTTGACCTTTTTGGCTCTGGTTTTTTCAAGAATCTCACCAGCCAGATCGACCTTGTCCTCCTCGAGAAGCGACCGCCCGATCTGCTTGCCCATCGCCTTGAAAAACGTAAAGACCATACCGCCGCCGACCAGAATCGCATCGACCTTGTCCAGCAGGTTGCGGATCTCGTCAATCTTGCCGGCCATCTTGGCCCCGCCGAGAATCGCCACGCCCAGTCGCCTCGGCCGCTCCCGCCC
>CAZVNK010000026.1:10693-14023 GCA_964628115.1 uncultured Ignavibacteriaceae bacterium
GATCAGGTCAACGAACGCGGTGGACGGGTGACACTTGGCGGAATAGAGAGACCGGTCGTACAGCCCGCCGAGAATCGCCACGAACGGTCGCTTGGGTTCGGCCAGCGCGTCACCGAGGTATTGCAATTCCTTTTCCATCAGGAATCCGGCCGCGCAGGTATCGAGATACCTGGTCACTCCCTCAGTCGAGGCGTGCGCCCGGTGCGCCGATCCGAATGCATCGTTCACGTAAACCTCACCGAGTTCGGCCAATTGCCGGGCGAATTCCGGATCGTTGTCGGTTTCTTCCTTGTGAAAACGAAGATTCTCCAGCAACACGACCTGTCCGTCGGAAAGACCGTTGACAATCGCGACCGTGCTTTCGCCGATACAGTCCGGCGCGAACAGCACTTTTTCGCCAAGCAGTTCCGCCAGTCGCAAAGCCACCGGCTTGAGCGACATCTCGGGAACGGTTTTTCCCTTGGGACGTCCCAGGTGACTGCACAGAATCGCCCGCCCGCCGTCGGCGACGATTTTTTTAATCGTCGGAAGTGAGGCCTCGATCCGCCGGTCGTCGGTGATTCTCTGCGAATCATCGAGCGGGACGTTGAAATCGACCCGCACCAGGACGCGTTTGCCTTTTAAGTCTATGTCGGATATGGAAAGTTTGTTCATGGTTATTACCTCCGGTAAGGAACGCCCCGACGGGGCGTATATCCTTACAGCATCCTTTCAATCATATCGACCATGCGACAGGAGAATCCCCACTCGTTGTCATACCACGAAAAGACCTTGGCAACCTTGCCCTTGGCCATGGTCTGCAGGGAATCGAAAACCGAACTGTGTGCGTTGCCGACCACGTCGATCGACACGATCGGATCGACACAGTACTCCAGAATCCCCTTCATCGGGCCGTCGGCCGCGGCTTTCATGGCGGCATTGATACCGTCTTTGGTCGCCTCTTTACTCAGGACCACCGCCAGATCGACAATCGATCCGTCCGGCGTGGGCACGCGAATGGCGCAACCGTCCATCTTCCCCTTCACCGCCGGAATCACTTCGGCTATCGCCTTGGCGGCGCCGGTGGAAGTCGGAATCATCGAAACCGCGGCGGAGCGGGCGCGGCGCAAATCCTTGTGCGGCGCATCCAGAATCCGCTGATCACTGGTATAAGAGTGAATCGTCGTCATAAAGCCGGTTTCGATGCCGAACGTATCCTGAAGCACCTTGGTCACCGGGGCCAGACAGTTGGTGGTGCAACTGCCGATGGAGATGATATGGTGTTTGGCCTTATCGTAGTCATCGGCGTTGACGCCCAGCACGAACGTCCCATCCGGTTCCTTGGCCGGGGCCGAAATCAGGACTTTCTTCGCACCGGCGGTGATATGCTTGCCGGCGCTGGCTTTGTCGCGGAACAGGCCGGTGGATTCCACCACCACCTGCGCACCCAGCTTGGCCCAGGGCAGATTGGCGGGATCACGCTCGGCCGTAATCGGGATTTCCTTGCCGTCCACGATCAACGCGTTATCGCTGTGTTCGACCTTGCCCGGATACTTTCCCTGCGTCGAATCATACTTCAGAAGATGCGCCAGGGTGGCGGCATCGGTAATATCGTTAATGCCGACGATTTCAAGATCGGCCGTCCGGGCCGCCTTGAACACCAACCGCCCGATGCGGCCGAATCCGTTGATACCGACTTTAATTGACATGAATCCTCCTCGTAATAAACATCCTATTTGTTTTTGAATAAATAACCAACGCCCACCGTGATCTGCCATGCGGAATAATCCTTGTACTCCGCCAGGGCATCCCCGAATTCAATCGGGGTGTATCGCACGTTGGCCGTTAATCCGACCTGTTCCGCCACGGGGAAATCGACTCCCCCGCCGAGCGTATAGGTCAGTTTGGTTTCGGAATCCTCATACCAGACATAATTGAAATAATCGATCTTGTCGCGCTTGCCGTGACAGACTCCGCCTCCGATTTGAACATAGGGATGAATCGAAAGCCGCCTGATCGCCGCCAGCGGATAAATTTTGGCCGAAAGATTGACCGGGTACAGATTGACTGTCCCTTCATAGGTGTCGATCTCATCGTAATATTTGATTTCACCCCGGCTGTAAATACCGACGCTGATTTCAAGCGCCAGTACCGGCAATAACCGATGAGCATAAAAAAATTCGCCGTACACAGCCGATCCGGGCAGGTCTTCGGCATCGTATTGCGACTCGGTGACCGGGCTTTTATCGCCGGCGTTTACCCAGACCCCGAAACGTCCACCCGCAAAGTGCTGAGTGTAGAAATGATGACGGTCCTGCTCCTGGGTATACCCGTCCGCCGGCATAAGCGCCGCCAGCACAATGACCGGCAAAAACAGGAGAATCAGACTTGTTCGATTACGCAAAACAGACCTCAAAGAGTTGTATGATTAACGTCACGTCCCGTTTTCCTCGGCCAATCCCCCGTGGTTGTGTTTATTCTTACATACGGCGTCCGACACCGTTCCCACTATTACTCTTTCGGCAAAAGATATATCGTTCTCTCGGAATAATTGAACAATGGAGAGAACTTTTCAAGTAATAAATTCCCGATATTGGCGTCCACTTCGGTCGAGCGCACGATCCCGCTTTCCCCCGTCGCGACCAACAGCGGAACGGTTTCCATGACCACCGTGCCGATCAGCAGATGATGACCCACCGCGGCGTAGGCCTCGGACGTCCCCCCGACACCACCGACGCCACCCACCGATTTCCGTTCGGTCAGACGGTCGCCAAGCTCGCAGTTGTCGACATATTCGCCGTGAAGAATCAATCCCTGACTGTTCCCCAAATCGATCAAATACCGCCCCGGGCAATCATCGAGCACCGCCGCGACGGTCGGCGTTTTCATGAACAGCTCAAAATCAAGCGCCGCCGCCGAATCCGGCGCCTGAAAGCGCTCGGGATGGTAAAACACAATCTGAGGAATAGCATAGTCTATGCGGAACGGCAGACGGGACAAAAAATCATATCCGAGTATCCCGCCGAATTCGCCGGAGACGCCCAAATACAAGCCGCCGAAATCCAGAACCGAGGCTTTCTGATTGACCAGCGCCAGGGAACTGACAAAAAGCGTGTCGATCTCGGTTATGGCGGTCGTATCATACCCCGAAACACCCTTGGCCGGAATACTTCCCGTCGGTTCCAGTTTCAAATCGGCTGCGAATTTCTCGTCGAGGATATTCATCCCCGCACCGGTATCCAAAAGAAACCAACGCATCAGGCCACCGATCTCAGCCTCGATCGAGAGATGTCCCCGGTGATACTGCACCGGGACAATTACCGAATCGACGTCGGCGGGGAACAGATAGTC
>CAZVNK010000027.1:0-13963 GCA_964628115.1 uncultured Ignavibacteriaceae bacterium
GTCCGGGGTGTTCGCGGCGCTGATGGCGCAGAAGGGATACTCCGGAACCGAGGCGGTATTCGAGGGCAAAGAAGGATTGATGGACGTATTCGGGCCGGACTGGGATATCAGCAAAATGACCTGCGGTCTGGGTGAATGTTATCGTATTCTGCAATGCGGAATGAAAGCGTTTCCGACCGAGGCGCTGACGCATACCCATTTGTCGGCCACGTTGAACCTGGTTCGGGGAAATAACATTTCTCATGACAAAATCGCGGAAGTGACTATTACCACGATCGCTCGCGCCTGTGACATCCTGTTCGATCCGCATAAATACCGTCCCGAGTCGCGCGAAACCGCCGATCATAGCCTGCCGTATTGCGTTGCCTGCGTGCTGGTCGACCACCAGATTACCACGCAATCGTTCTCCGACGAGAAACTCGCCGACAAACGCATCTGGGAGGTGATCGACAAGATCAAGGGCGAGGCGTCCGAGGAATTCGAGAAAATGTTCCCGGCCAAGCAACCATCGAAAGTCGTGATCAAGACCACCGACGGAAAAGAGTATTCCGAATATCTCGAATATCCCAAGGGCGATCCGCGCGAGCCGATGACGATGGATGATCTTGAAGCGAAATTCAACGGGCTTTCGTTGGGATTACTCACCGATGAACGGCAGAAAGAGATCAAAGAAAAAACATTCGCGTGCGAGACGATGTCAGCCGTGGATTTTGTGAAAATGCTGGTCGTGTAAATTACTGATTGATGGCGCCGGACGAATTCATCCGGCGCCGATAAATTAACGGGGGATACGATGGACGAAAAACAACTCATCGTGCGCATGGAGCAAGTCGACAATTATCAGTTCAAAGTCACGTTCGATGAGGGAGTCGAATTGCTGATGGACGAACCGGTACCACTCGGCGAGGACAAAGGCCCCAGCGCTTCGAAAGTGATTTCCGCCGCGATCGGCAACTGCCTCAGCGCCAGTTTGCTGTTCTGTTTGCAGAAAGCGCGAATCGACGTGCGCGGCGTGAAAACCACCGTGGCGACAACGATTACCCGAAACGAACAGAAACGGATGCGTATCGGCGGAAGTAAAGTCACGATCAATATCGATCTCGATGCGTCCGAAGGCCCCAACCGGATGCAAAAATGTATCGAGTTGTTCGAGGATTTCTGCGTGGTCACCGCGAGTGTTCGCAACGGGATCGACGTTGCGGTCGAGGTGATCGATCAGAACGGCGAGAAACTGTACGACTCAACCGTCGAATAAAGAAAATGGTGCAACATGCGTACGATTACGTTCGAACCGATCGGGATAATTCATAACACCATTACCGATCCCAAAGACGCCCCGCGCTCGGAACACATGGCAGAAGGTGTCACCGCGACCGTCGAAATCTACCCAGAGTACACGCAGGGATTGACAGACCTGGAGGGCTTTTCGCACATTATTCTGCTGGTGCATTTCCATCTATCGAAAGACTATGATCTGATGACCACGCCGTTTCTCGGCAACACCCGGCGCGGCGTATTCGCGACCCGGTCCCCGCGTCGTCCCAATCCGCTCGGCATGTCGATCGTGAAACTGGTGAAAATCGTCGGCAACGTTCTTCAGATCGAAAATACCGAGATGGTCGACGGGACTCCGGTGCTGGATATCAAGCCGTATGTGCCGTCGCCGTACAAACGCGAGATTGTCAAACTCGGGTGGTTGGAGGAGCTTATCACCGACAGGGATAAAAGCGATTTGCTGTGAAATTCATTGCGGCTCGAATCCCTTCGAGGATGTGAGGATGATTGCCATCACTCCCCTTTCAATTTTGAGAATAAGTACATATCGTGCCGGCGGTTTTTATAATTGCAGGCATCGCGAAGAATCCCCTCGCGGGTGAAACCATGCTTCTCCAATAGAGCGGCCGAAGCGCGGTTGATATCAAGCACGTATGCATAAATCCTTTGAAGTCCCAACTGATTGAATCCGAAATCACAAACCAGTCCCACCGCCTCGAACATATACCCCTTGCGCCAGTGGCGATGCGACAGCCAGTATCCCAGCTCGGAATGGCGATGCGTATGATTGATCGCGCTGAGACTTATCCCGCCTATTATTTTCCGTTCTTCGTTCTGTTCTATTCCGAAATGACAGGCTATGTCGCGGCGGGCGGCCCGATGGGTAAGGTTCACCCAGGCTTTGGCATTCTCACGCCGGTACGGATTCGGCACCGATTTCAAAAATCGCAGGACGCACTGGTCTTTGATATGTTCATAAATCGACTCGCAATCCGAGCGTTTCAGTCTTCGAACCGTAATGTGCTGTCCTTTGAGAATCGGAAGTTGCATACGATATGATAAAAGTGTAAATACGAACTGACAATAGTAATATATGCATGATTTTCAAGTCAGTCGACATTTCGGCGGTTTTCATGATTTTTATGTCCAATTCGCGAATGAGTACCAATTTGTATAGAAAAACTCGCTTCGACTTTGTTTATATGGCAATGAGCGTTGTCCGGGTTTATCTCTTTGCCGGACACATTATTGCGTTAAATATTACTATTATGATCGACGTACTAATATTAAGGGGTCTAAAAATTGTCGCTTTATTTGCAATATTCTTCTTGACAAGTCCGTATATGCGTATAACTTAGTTGTTTTAGATTGTTATATTGTTCACAAACTCGCCACAAGGAGCAGACGATGCCCGACGCGAGCAACTGGGATTGGGCAGTCCAGAAAAAGACTGTCGCCGATCTCAAGCAACTACGTGACAAATTCAAAGGCGTCCACGAATTTGTTGTCAGCCCCGACGGCGAGAAAATCGCCGCCCCTGTCGTCAACGAAGAAAACAGCTTTACCGCCGCAATCAACAACGATGCCTGGCCTGAAACGGTGGAATTGCTGTGGTATCTCCGCTTTTTACCGGATGGACGGTTGACGGCGCTGGTGCGCATCGACGATCAGTGGACGCTGATGGTCGACGGTGTGCCGTGGAAAGAGCGATTCGAATACGCCTGGGATCCGCGTCCGTGCGCCAACGGTTCGGCAATCGGGATGATGTACAAACGCGATTTCAAATACGGAATCGCAATCGACGATAAAACCTGGGAAGAGGGATTCGACGGTATCCGCGATTTCGCGCTCAGCCCCGACGGTTCCCGCGCCGCCGCAACCGTGCAGGTCGCGCCGCTGGCCGAGGCCGATATTTTCGCTTTTTCCGAGGGAGTCTGGTCGATCGCGGTCGACGGCAAGGCCTGGGACACGAAATACATCAACACCTGGAAGCCGGTTTTCAGCGCCGACGGTTCCAAAGTCGCGGCGGAAATCCGCACCGATATTTGCGAATACTCGGTGTCGGTCGACGGCAACGACTGGAACGACAAATTCGGATGCGTCTGGGAACCGCTGTTCCGTCCACAAAACGGCTCGGTAATCGTACCAGTGCGCAAGGACGGCATCTGGCGGCTGGCCGAGAACGGCAAGACGATTTGGGACGGTAAGTACAATCAACTCTGGCATGTCAAATTCAGTCCCGACGGTTCGCGGATCGCCGCGATCGCATCGCCGGAGTACGGTCGCTGGACAATCGCGGTCGACAATGCCCCCTGGAAAAATAACTGGGAAGATATGGTGCTGGAGCCGCATTTCTCGCCCGACGGCAAACGCGTCGCGGCGATCGTGAAAGACAACAATCACTGGACGATTGCGGTCGACGGTCAACCCTGGTCGGAAGCCTTTGATATGATCTGGAACCCGGTCTTCAGTCCCTGCGGTGCACACGTCATCGCGAAGGCCGAACGGAACGGTCGATTCATGATCGTGGCCGACGGCAAAGCGGTCGGACCGCAGTACGATGCGCTCTGGGAACCGGTGTTCAGTCCCGACGGTACGAAGATTTTGCTTAAATATATAGAGAACGATACATATTGCCGGCAGGTGGTGTCCGTTAGCGACGTGCTCGGATGATGCGCCGCCGTCTGACCTCAAGGAGTGCGAGGGAAGCCCATGTATGATTTTACCCGTGGCCCGCTGGTCTGGATAGCGTTTTTGATCTTTTTCGGCGGAAGCGTCTACCGTATTATCAGTACTATCGTGCTGGCCAAAAAGGACAAAGTGGTATTGCCGTACATGCGCACCAAATACGGCCTGCGCTCGATCGTGCACTGGCTGATTCCGTTCGGCAGTCGTAACATGCGGCTTCGTCCGTTTTTTACCGCCATGTCGTTTTTGTTTCATGCCTGTCTTCTGCTGACCCCGATTTTCACGCTCGGGCATATCGCCCTGTGGGAGGAATCCTGGGGAGTCGACTGGTGGCATTTGCCTGACAGTCTCTCGACCCTGATGACGTTTATCGTCGTGGCCGGTGGGGTGGTGTTCGCTCTGCGGCGGCTGGCCGATCCCACGGTACGACTGGTCACGTCGGCGAGTGATTTCGTCGTGGTACTGATCGTGATCGCGCCGTTCGTCACCGGACTGATGGCATATTATCAACTGTTTGACTATAGAACGATTATAACGATACACATGTGGACCGGGGCCGTCTGGCTAGCCTCGGTGCCGTTTACGAAAATCGCCCACATGCTGTTTTTCCCGCTGACCCGCGCCTATATGGGGTGTGAGTTCGGGTATGTTCGCAACGCCCGTGACTGGTAGCATTTGCGCAACCGGGCACTGTTGGAGGAAGGGTACGCATGAAGGATACTCCTGAGAGCCGGGTGGTTGATCCCGGACTGGATGAAACCATAAAGAAGCTGACTCCCGAGCATATCGAACGCGTGGTACAGCACGTGCTGACGAAGGAAAACGCGGCGCGGCTCAAAGTGTATGTCGATACCTGTGTCCACTGCGGATTGTGTGCCGAGGCTTGTCATACCTATATCTCGCGCGACGGCGATCCCGATTATTCTCCCGTCGGCAAGGTGAAAAACACACTCTGGGAACTGATCAAGCGCAAGGGGAAAGTCGACGGGGAATTCATCAAGATGATGGCCCGGGTGGCGTTCACCGAATGCGCGGTCTGCCGTCGATGCAGTATGTACTGCCCGTTCGGTATCGACATCGCCTACCTGCTGTTGATCGTGCGGCGTATCTGCTCCCTGCTGGGGGTTGTCCCGCAGTACTTGCAGGATACCACCAACAGCCACGCGGTCACCTCCAACCAGATGTGGGTGCATCAGGACGAATGGATCGACACCCTCCAGTGGCAGGAGGAAGAAGCGATGTCCGAAGTGAAGGACGCCCGTATTCCACTGGAAAAAGAGGGCGCCGAGGTAATGTACTCGGTCATCGCACCGGAACCGAAAATTCTGGCGCAATTGCTCGGTAACATGGCGCAGATCATGAAAGTCGCCGGCGTCGACTGGACCATGCCCGCTACCGACGGCTGGGACAACAGCAACATGGCGATGTACTCCGGTGATTACGAAATCATGGGACGGGTGGAACGTTTACACTGGGAAACCGCCGCTCGGCTCAAGGTCAAGAAAATCGTCATGGGTGAATGCGGCCACGCCTTTCGCGGGGCGGTGTACGACGGCCCCCGTTGGCTGGGATGGAAATTTCCGCCGATTCAAATGGTGCATGCCATCGAGTTTTATTATGACCTGCTCAAGAGTGGACGGATTAAAGTCAAAGAAAAATACAAAGAACCCGTCACCGTGCAGGACCCGTGCAACACCGTTCGCGGGCGAGGCCTTGGCCCAAAACTCCGCTATGTGATCAACGAGCTGTGCGAAAACTTCACCGACGTCAATCCGCGTTTCGAACACAACTACTGTTGTATGGCCGGCGGCGGGACGATCAATTGCGGGCCGCCCTGGAAACGCTCGCGCATGGTGTCGAACAAAGTCAAGGCCGAGCAGTTCAAGGAGACCGGGGCGCAGATCGTGATTACCCCCTGTCACAACTGCCACAGCGGTATCGAAGATATTATCGGATTTTACAAACTCGGCATGCATGTCAAATTCGTCAGCGAAATAATGGTCGAGGTCATGGATGTCCCCGATGAGCTTAAAGTATAACCCGGCAACGATGAGGGCTATGGTGAGCATGATGAAACGGCATAAGACAAACATAATACTCGGCATGATCGGTTTGATGGGATTGTCCGGTTTGCTTCTGACGGGGTGCGGACAAACCTCAGCCGTGGAGCGGATCCCCCGGCCGGATCTCGTCACCATCGACGGCATGGCCGTCTTCGGCCCGCTCGAACGTCCGGTCGTGATTTTCCCGCACGATCTGCACACGCAGGCGGTTCGGGATAAGGGTAACGATTGCAATCTCTGCCATCAAAGCCGGGAGGACGGCACGCTGTACGATCTGTTCATGCGAACCGAAAACAACGATGAACAAACGGTGATGGATGTGTACCATGACAAGTGCATCGCCTGCCATAAAGAAACCTCCGACACCAAACGCCCGTCCGGCCCGGTCACCTGCGGCGACTGCCATCGCCGGGAGCCGGTTTACGCGTCGACTCGTAAACCGTTCGGAATGGACAAGTCTCTGCACTATCGGCATCTTGAGGCGACCGAAAACAAATGCGAATTGTGCCATCATCAGTACGATGAAGCCGCCGACAGCCTGGTTTATATCAAAGGCGAGGAAAGTTCCTGCCGGGATTGCCACGATGTCGAATCCAAAGACGACCGACCGTCACTGCGAATGTCGGTGCACCGTTCCTGTATCGGTTGTCACCGTCGAACCGTCGCGGAAGATGCCGGCCGCGCCACCGGGCCGGAATCATGCGCGGGATGTCACGATGCCGCACAACAGGCGGACATCAAAGTCGTCAAAGATCCGCCCCGGCTCGATCGCAATCAGCCGGATTTCGTTTTGCTTTCCGCACCGGAGGGAGAACGGGAAAACAGTAAACTTCCGACCGTACCGTTTCCGCACGCCGAACACGAACAAGTCATGAGCAATTGCCGGGTCTGTCATCACCAGACGCTGAAAAAATGCAGTGACTGCCATACGCTGACGGGAACCGAACAAAGCGGCGGCGTGACTCTGCAACAGGCCATGCACGGGATGACAAGCGATCACAGTTGCGTGGGGTGTCATGATCATGAAAAATTCACGATACAGTGCGCCGGATGCCACGGTCTGATGGAACAGGGACGGCTTTCCGAACATGCCTGTTCGATCTGCCACATCGGGCCGGAACCGATCCGCCTGGAAGCGATGCGGTCGCGGTATCGTTCGTTCGATAATTTCAAACCGGCCAAATCGAAAACGAAATTGTCGTTCGACCGGGGCGATATCCCCGACACGGTGTATATCGACGCGCTGTCCGAAAAGTACGAAGCGGCGATGATGCCGCATCGCGAGATTATCGACGCGTTGATGAGACATGTCAGCGAAAGTGCAGTGGCGACTCATTTTCACGGCCACGAGGACGTGGTCTGCCAGGGATGCCATCATCACAGCCCGGTCGGTCAGAAACCGCCGTTGTGCGAGAACTGCCACGGCGAACCGTTTAACGAGGCCGATTTGTTCAAACCGGGATTGTACGGCGCCTATCACCGCCAGTGCCTGGGATGCCACCAGCAGATGGAAATAACCAAACCTTCAGATTGTGTCGGATGTCACGCTGAAAAACCGGCAACGGGTTCATGAGATCCGACCCGAATCGGTGAAGGAGTTGTAATAGATGAGTACATCGCGTAGAAAATTTCTCCAGTGGATGGTCGCCGCCGGCGCCGGTTCGACTCTGGCGAAATCGTCCTCCGCGCACGAGCATTTCACGGGGTATCCCGACAGTTACGGCGTTCTGCACGATACGACGCTTTGTATCGGGTGCCGTTCCTGTGAAAAAGCCTGCAACGAGGTGAACGACCTGCCCGCGCCGGACAAACCGTTCGACGATACCTCGGTAATGGATGCGAAACGTCGCACCGACGCAAAATCATACACCGTCGTGAACAAGTACGACGTCGGCGAATACGCCAAAGGCCCGGTGTTTCGCAAATTCCAGTGCAACCATTGTCTGGAGCCGGCCTGCGCCTCGGCCTGTCTTGTCGGCGCGTTCAAGAAAACCCCGGAAGGGGCGGTGTCGTACGGCGCCTCGGTGTGTGTCGGGTGTCGGTATTGCATTATCGCCTGCCCGTTCAATGTCCCGACGTACGAGTACGATGAAGCTCTGACGCCGCGCGTGATGAAGTGCACCATGTGCGAGCCGCGCCTGAAAGAGGGCAAACTGCCGGGATGTGTCGAGGCCTGCCCGATGGAGGCACTGACTTTCGGCAAACGTGAGGATTTGATTACCATCGCGCGGGAACGAATTCGCAAGTATCCCAATCGTTATATCGATCATATCTACGGTGAACATGAAATGGGCGGTACCAGTTGGTTGTATATCACCGGTGCGCCGATCGAGAAGCTGGATATGCGCACCGATCTCGGCGAGACTCCCGCTCCGGAGCTGACCTCCGGCGCGCTGTCGCTGGTTCCGATGGTGATCGGGGTCTGGCCGGTTCTGCTGGGCGGTTTGTACGTTATCAGCAAGCGCAAGGAACGCATGGCGCATGACGAGAAAACCTCCGCCGTGAAAAATGCCATCGATCAAACCCAAACGGATGCCGACGCAAAACTGAAAGCGGCGATGGAAAAGGCCAAAAAAGATAAAGAGACGGCGGTCGAGAAGGCTGTCAACAAAGCGCTGGCCGACGTCGAAAAAGAATGCGGCAAGGAGGACAAGTGATGACGACCGAAAACGCGACTGCTCCTTCCGCCGTCAAACGCCCCTGGATAACCCCGTTCAATGTCATTGCGGGGATTATCATCCTGATCGGTCTGCCGCTGACCTATCTTCGCTTCACCGGCGGATTGGGCGCGGTCAGTAATCTCGACAACAACAATCCCTGGGGATTCTGGATCGGATTCGACCTGCTGACCGGAGTCGCCCTGGCCGCGGGCGGATACGTTACCGCCGCCGCGGTGGAGCTGTTCGGGAAAAAAGAATATCATTCGGCGGTGCGGCCCGCCATCCTGACCGGATTTCTGGGCTATTCGCTGGTGGTGTTCGCATTGATGTACGACGTCGGACGTCCCTGGCGTCTGCCGTATCCGTTTTTCGTCAATCAGGGCGTGACCTCGATCATGTTCGAAGTCGGCGCGTGCGTGGCTCTTTATCTGACCGTACTATTTCTGGAATTTTCACCGGCGGCGCTGGAATGGCTGGGCGCGAAAAAAATCCGCAAGCTGGTCGTCAAATTGACGATCGGGCTGACCATACTCGGCGTGGTGCTTTCGACCTTGCACCAGTCATCGCTCGGCGCGATGTATTTGATCGTTCCGTCCAAACTGCATCCTCTCTGGTACTCACCGTACCTGCCGATATTTTTCTTCGTGTCAAGTATCGCGGCGGGACTTTCCATGGTGATATTCGAGGGTTCGTTGTCATATCGCAATTTCAATCATATCATGGATGAGGACCACAAGAAAAACCGCGACAAGGTCGTGCTCGGATTCGGCAAGGCCGCCTCGTTGGTACTGGCCGGGTATTTCGCGATCAAAGTCTTCGGCGTGGCGCTGGGCAATCACTGGAATTTGCTGTTCACGCCGTACGGTTTGTGGTTTCTGGTGGAGATGATCGGTTTCATTTTACTCCCCTGTTTCGCGTATGCCGTCGGTGTCCGCGATCGCAACGTCAAGCTGATTCGCTGGACCGCGCTCTGGACGGTGCTGGGGATAGTCCTTAACCGGCTCAATATCACGCTGATTACGTTCAACTGGCAACTTCCGGCCGACCAGCGCTATTTTCCGCACTGGATGGAAATCGGTATTTCGGTGTTTGTCGTGACGGTCGGGCTGGTCGTATTCAAGTTCATCGTGACGCACATGCCGATCTTTTACGAACACCCCGATTACACGGAAGCCCATTAGGCGGGAGATATCATCATGACGGAAAGTATTCACACGCTTCAGGAATTCATGACTCAGACCAAGGGGATTATCTATATCCTCGCCATCGGCTATTTGATCGGTTTTACCTGTTTCTGGAAATTTTTACATCGGCGCGGAAACAAAGAAGACGCTCCGGCTGAGTAGAATCGTCAATCATGCACCGCTACCGGTGGTGCATGACGCCTCAATATTCAAGGCCCCGCAATGCGGGGCCTTTTTGTATGATATCACGAATGTCTTTTTTACAAGTTGATGATCGTACTTATACTTGACAGGCTGAAACTGGAATATTCCGATCCGGGCGAATAAGTTCCGCCCTGGTACAATCCATCCGTTACCGTCCCGGTCGAACTGCCGTTTATATACACATAATATGTAGTGCCGGCCTGTAGTAGCGGCGATGAAAACGCGATGGAATTATATACTTTGGACGGTACGAACGTGAGAATTTCCTCGCCGCCGGCGGTTTCGATATGCACCATGTGCCCGGCAGGTAGTACTGACCTGAATCTCATCAGGACGGAATATTGCGTGGATGACGATCCGGGTCCCTGATCCATACCGGCGCTTCCCGCCGCGACCAGAAGGCCGCCGGTAAGTTTGAACGAGACATCATAGTCGATCGCGCTGTTGTTATTCATGGTCGGCCCGTGAACGATCACCGTCCCGGCGGTCATGGTGATCGATCCGTTGATGTCGATCCCGTCGCCGACTGCCACGATGGCGATATAACCGCCGTTGATATAGAGATGGCTGGTACTCCCCGCGCTCATACCATTATGGGGCGGTGGCGATTCCCCGCCGCCGGCCGCGTTGATTCCGTCGTCGCTCGAGACGATATGAAATTCGCCGTCGTTGATCGTCACGTCGGCATACGAACTCTCGATGCCTTCATACGATTTCGTGATGTTGATAACGCCGTTGTTGATAACCAGGTTGGAGTCGGCATGGATGGCATCGTCACCGGATGCGATCTGGAATGTCCCGTTGTCAATCAGCAGTTCACCGTTGGAATGGACGGCGTCATCGGAGGAGTTGATCGTATACACGCCGCCGTCAATACGGACATTGGCACCGGCCTTGATCCCTTTGGTCGACGTGCCGTCGTCCGGCGGGATGGTACTCCCGCCGCCGGAAATCAATGAAAACACGCCGTCGGTGATGACCACGTCCGTTTCAGCTGTAATGGCGTCGCCATCGGCATTGATGGTCGCCGAAACGTTATCAATCGCGATGTATCCCATCGTGGGGTCGTCATCGTTATCCGATTTCAATCCGTCGCCGTCGGCATTGATCGTAAGAGCGCCGTTTGCTATGACCAGATAATCCTTTCCCCGGATACCGTCATCATCGGCATTGATTGTGATCGCTCCGCTGGTGATGATCAGTCCGTCTTTGGATGTTATCCCGTCGTTGTACCTGCCGTTCACCGTCAGACCGCCGCCGCCAAAGATGGTAAGATCGTCTTTGCTGAACAACGCCGCGTTCGGTTCATCCTCATCCGGGTCATCGTAAACATACGATACTCCGTCTTCCAGATAATTCTCCGTATCGTCGGCAAGGACAATCAATGTCTTTTCCGCGCTCGCGATAAACAGGGGAGCGTTGTCGGAACAGGCGATGTGAGCGTTGTTGAGAATCAACCGCACGATTTCCTCGTCATCCGTGTCGACGATTATTTGTCCGTCGTTCAGAGAGCCGCTGATACGATAAGTCCCCGATGATGTGATCGTGGCGGTGCTTCCGTCGATTGTCACACTGCCCGATTCCGCGGTGATGTTATTGCCGATCAGTGTAATCTCCACCACGTCGGATTCATTCCATTCATAGTCGGCCGGGTCGTCATGAGTGTCGGCATGATCACCATCGGTGATATCGTCGTCACCGGTCCCGGTCGTTTCTTCGGGATCGGTCGGATTACTGCAAACCCCGAACAACGCCAGCGCAAAGGCGCACAAGAGAATCAGTATACATGTATTTCTGCGCATAGGTCTCCGATGTTAAGATTTCATGTATTATATACATGAAACACAATCCAGATCAACTGTTTTCAGTCATAGACTCGTACTTTCGCGATTTTGTTTGATACGGAATTGTATGTATCATAGGTCTCGCGCTAAATTGGATTGTTTTGTATCAATCCGTGTGAATTGTCGGGGGAAAAACATTCTCATCCGCGGTCTGTTATTGTTTTCGCCGATTTTACGATTGAAAAACCGTCCCCACAAAACCGGTGGTTGATATAACAGGATTCTACGAAGCATATCCCGGCGGGTTTCACATGATGAGGGGCTTACTTGCGGCTGTATGCCGTGTCCTCATCTGCCGATACCGATAATAGACAAATTCCGTCAGGTGTAGGTGGGAGAAATTCATTGACGCATTTGAAGTTAGCCGTATATTATATAATGAAGATATTGCAGAATATCCCGAATAGTAAACGCTTTGTCAGATCAGGATACATGCCTCGTTACCGCAAAACTCCAACTGGGGGAGAATTATGAAATCGCCAAGAATCGCAGGGGTAGCTTATTCCGTTTTTGCCATAATCCTCATCGCATTGGCCATGATGTGGATTCCGAAGAACACCGAGCCGATTGCAGGCCAAAAACATTTCACCGACACGATCTATTCGAAACTGAAAAAGACCGGGGAGATTAAAAACAGCAAGATGCGCCCCAGCGATTTTTTCTATCGCCAGCGCGCCTATCCGATTAACAAGATTCCCGACGGTCAGCCCATGCGCGCTTATGCCGAGGCGCAGGTCATGCGCGCGGAAGCGGCGAAAAACGCCAAAGACGGGCCCACCTGGGAAGAGGCCGGGCCGACCAATATCCCCGGACGGATTACCGACGTTGCGGTTCATCCCGACTACCCGCATATCATCTATGCGGCCAATGCCGCCGGCGGCGTGTTCAAATCGACCGATTTCGGAGGTAGCTGGACACCGATCTTTGATACCGTCCTGACTCCGTCTATCGGGGCAATCGCGATTCATCCCGAAGACCCGAATATCCTGTATGTCGGAACCGGCGAGGCCAACAGCGCCGGGGATTCCTATGTCGGCACCGGGATATACAAGACCACCGATGCCGGCGCGACCTGGAATCTGGTCGGGCTTCCCAACAGCGCGCATATCGGACGAATCGTGATCGACCCGTTTCGTCCCGAAACGCTATTTGTCGCGGCATGCGGCACGTTGTTCGGGACCAATTCCGAACGCGGCTTGTATGTCTCTACCAATGGCGGGGCGACCTGGGAGCAGAAGCTGTTCATCAGTGATTCCACCGCCTGTGTCGACGTCGCTTTTCATCCCTCAACCGGCGTGATTTTCGCGGCCATGTGGGAACGCTGGCGCGGTGCGGACAACCGCAGAGTGGGAGGCATTACCAGCGGCTTGTATCGCTCCGAGGATTTCGGAGAAACCTGGATACTGCTTAATCAATTCCCCTATAATCTTCCCGATACATCCGCCACTCTTGGGCGTATCGGCGTTTCGGTCGACCCGGAATCGCTGACCGCCTGGGCTATGCTGTGTGATCATCCCGGCAATTTGGTCGGAGTCTACCGCAGTGACAATCTGGGTATAACCTGGTTCCGTGTGCAGGATGGCGCTCTGGGAAGCATGCTCGGAGGATTCGGCTGGTATTTCGGCCAGATCAGGGTCGTGCCCGGTTCGCCCGATACCTGTTTCGTGCTGGGAGTGGAGTTGTATCGAACCGTTGACGGGGGCTGGACCTGGACCGATGTCACCGGCGATACCCACGTCTATCACCATGCCATTTTCATCATGCCCAACTAGACTAACAAAATCTACGGCGGTTGCGACGGTGGATTGAATTATTCGTCGAATATGGGTGATGACTGGAACGTGTTCCACGCCATGCCCAATACGCAGTTTTATGCCATCACCATCGATTATCTCAATCCGCAACGGTTATACGGCGGCACGCAGGATAACGGATCGATGCGCACCGTCAACGGTAATCCCGACAACTGGGAAAGGGTGTTGGGCGGCGACGGATTCTATTGCCTCGTGGATTATACCAATTCGGACATCTTTTATGTCGAATAT
>CAZVNK010000028.1:0-2222 GCA_964628115.1 uncultured Ignavibacteriaceae bacterium
TTCATTTGAAGCGGGTAGCTCTGGTCGGCCTCGCCGAGCAATTGTATACTCGTAACCGCCAGCTCGTATTTCTGACCTTTGGCCGGGGATTCCACCAGCGTGCCCTCGACCCGCACCGCCGCACCGGTTAAAATCCGTTTCAGGTCACCGAAATTCTCAGGATTATTCACCACCGCCTGAAGATTCCCCATACAGGAACCGTCATTAATCTCGACAAAGACGATCTCTTTGCTGTCGCGAATGGTTCGTACCCATCCCATAATCAGGACAGCCTGATTGAGATCGACCCGGTCTTCGAGAAGAATTTTCGAGATTCTGGTGCGTTTGAAATAATCCATCATCAACCTCCGGCGTCTGTTGGTTCCAGCCTTCAAGATATACGATATATAGTATCCGTTGATATTATTCTAAAATCGGACAGCTGGCAAGCGATTTAAACCTCTGATTGCAAATAAAAGTGAATGCCGTCAAATTAAGTATGATAATTTTTGAAACTCCCCGCCCACTCATGGGTATATCTATATAGAAACAGCGACAATAAGCAGTCAGTAAAGCAGTAGTTCTTCCCAACCTATTACCTGCAAGGCGCCGGCTGAATTCAGCCGGCGTCTCGCATTTATCAGTTTTGCGCCTCCTCGACCAACGACCGATACCGATTCACCATCGTATCCAGCGAATCTTTCGATTCCGACTCACCCAGAATGGTAAACGCGCCCGCCAGATTGTCCGGCGCCACCAGCACCCAGCCGCCGTTTTCGAATACTCGAACTCCGTCGATCAACTGCCGTTCCTTCTCGCTGGTCATGGTGATCAGCTTGCGCATCACCTGCCCTTTTTTCGACCAGGGGCACGGGACTTTTATTTCCTTGCGCAAATAATGCTCGAATTTGCCCCGGATTTCGCCCAGACGGACTTTCTCTCTGGCCATCATTTCAAGGATATACACGGTCGACATAATCGCATCGGTGCCAAGCTGAAAATCGGGGAAAATAAACCCGCCGAGTGTCCCGCCGACAAAATCCACGCCGGAATTCTGATACGCCTCCATCATGGCCAGATGGCTGTTGCGCACCCGGATCACCTCCACACCATATCGTGAGGCGATTTCTTCGACCCCCATCGATGCCGACACCGGAACCGCAATGCGGTTGGCCTTCCGCGTCCGCAGAAACAGATGGGTCACCAATAGTAACAATAACTGGCTGTCAATCAGATTGCCGTTTTCATCCACCACGGTCAGTTTCTCCGCCGCCGGGTTCAACATAAAGCCGATATCGGCGTTGAGAGATTTGACAATCGACGACAACTGCACGATCGATTCGGCCTGTTCATCGGGATGAGTCGACAGTTTGCGCGGGTCGATATAAGCATTCAACGCCACCAGATTAATTCCCAACTGCGAGAACAGGGTCGGATACACCTGCGACGCCCCGCCGTTGGCATAGTCGATCACGACTTTGAATCCCGCCTTACGGATAATATCCGGTTTGATCGTCCCGAGAAAATCATCGCGATAATCCTCGAGCACACCCGCCGGAAGATCCAGATGGCCGATTTCATCGAGACTGGCGCGACGGAAATCCTCGCCGAAAAACATCCGCTCGACCTTTTTCAGCTTGGCGGTCGGCATATCCAAACCGTCGCCATTGAACAGAATAATATCAATCAAATGAAAATCGGCGGGATTATGACGAATATATACACCCGCGCCGTACGAACCGTGTTTGAGGGCATAACGCACCACCGGAATCGGCATCGCTTCGATATCATCGACGTCGATCCCCGCCGCCAGAAATCCGGCTATCAAACCGCGCTTGAGAAGACGCGACGTGTCCGAGGCGTCACGGCTGGTCACCACCCGCTTGCCGGGGCCAAGAAACGCCCCGAACGCCGCCCCCAGTTTGACCGCCATCTCAGGCGTCAGTTCGGTCAATGCCAGCCCGGTTACCTTGGACTGCGTAAACAATTCCCGGTTCCATTTGTCACCCCAAACCAGCGATGACGAGAGTATCGCGCCGTCATCGACCGTCTTGCCCGGCCAGACTTTGCAATTGGCTTTGATCGTCGCGCCCTTGCCGATTTTGCACTCATCCGAAACGATGGCATCGTCCCTGAGCACCAGAGAAAGGGCGTTGAGGGCGCACTTATAATGTCTTTCGCCAAACTTGCATTCACAAAATCATTTCCGTACAAAGAGCTGGAATTTAACTGGATAGGCGACT
>CAZVNK010000028.1:2232-13700 GCA_964628115.1 uncultured Ignavibacteriaceae bacterium
CCTTGCCGGTGTTGCACTCATCCGAAACGATGGCATCGTCCATGAGCACCACGTTTTCGCCGATCCAAGAGCGACTGCAAACGATCGACTGCTCCAGCTTCGATTCGGCTCCGATCCAGGTGTCCGACCAGACGATGGAATTAAATAATGTGGATTTCTCTCCCACCTTCACGCGATTGCCGACTACGGTGTTGTTGATCTCCGCACCGCTGGAAACGGTGGAATCATCGCCGAGAATAACCACCCCCTTGAATGCCACGTCGTCTCCCAAATGGACATTCTTGCCGAAATATACGTCGGCCTCACCCATTTTTTTCTTTTTGAGACCGAGATCGAGATTAATGTCACCCGACAGTAAATCGCGGTGAGCGCGGGCGTACTCTTTGATATTGCCGACGTCTTTCCAGTACCCCTCGGCCACCATCCCGTACAATCCCATCTTTTTCGACAACATCAGCGGATAAAGGTTTTGCGAGAAATCAAAATTCGTTCGCGGCGGAATCAGCCGCACCGCGTGCGGCTCCAGAATATAAATGCCGGTATTGATCGTATCGGAAAACGCCTCGCCCCACGACGGTTTTTCGAGGAAACGAACGATTTTATCGTCGTCATCGGTTATGACAATACCGTAGGGAAGCGGGTTCTCGACCCGCGTGAGCATGATCGTGGCATCCGCCTTTTTGTTCCGATGCCATTCGATCGCTTCGCTCAAATCGAAATCGGTGAGAACGTCGCCGGAGATTACCAGAACCGTATCGTCGATAAAATCCTCGGCGAATCTGACCGCACCGGCGGTGCCGTAATCCTCCGTCGGTTGCAGATAGTCCATCTTGACGCCGAATTTATGACCGTCGCCGAAATGATTCTTAATCTCCTCAGCCTGGAAAAATAGCAGTGACGCCAACTCATCGAATCCGTTTTGCTTGAGCAGATTCACCACGTGTTCCATCATCGGGATATTCCCGATCGGCACCATCGGCTTGGGAAGATTGATTGTCAGGGGGCGAAGTCTGGTTCCGAAACCGCCCGCCATTATGATTGCTTTCATATATGTGCTCCGATCATCTTGAGACCTGGATTCTATCCGGGGAAAATGCCGGATTTTTTCAAGTAATTCAATATATCAAAAAACGTTTTATATTCAAGAGCGGTTGTGCCGTCGGCACGACAAAATTCAAGCAAATCTCCCCGGGCGAACACGATATCCGACTCCGGCAGGGCGCAAATATCCGATAATCCGTCGCCGATAAATACCACCGTATACGCCGATCGGTTATCTCCGATTATCTCCCGCATCCGACTCCCCTTGCAACAGCCGCATCGCTCGCAACCGTCGTTGTCATGGGGAAATTCGATAACAAAATGCCCGTCTTGAATAAAGGCATGGTTTGAATAATACGGGATATTCTGCAAGCCGTTCTTTTTTAAGATATAATCAATATATAAATCCGCGCCGTCGGATACGATATAAAACGGAATCCCATGCCTTGAGATTGTCTCGTAAAACTCAGCGGCGCCATCGCGTAACGGAAATCCGTCCAAGAAACGATACACCTCATCCTCGGTTACCGCCATCATCGCGGCCTCTTCGCGAAGGCATTCCCGCGACGAGACCTTACCCGCTTTCCAGCGCTCCACCAGCTCGATATTGCCGCCGCCGGAAAAACGCTTGTACAATCCGTGGCCGACATCGCGCGCGGTAAATGTCCCGTCAAAATCACAAAAGACAATCGGCTTTTTATCGGTCATGGCAGATTCTCGGTTATCGTATCCAATGAATCCGTCAGGATTCGTTCCGCCAGACGAATATCCGGGCGATAGGGAATTATAGCGTCGTGATACGCGCGACTGGTGCCGTATTCGCTTTCGACCGCAATCTGATACAGCCGCCGGACAACATAATCACGATACGATTCCATCTGTCGCGTGTCTTCCTCACCCGCCAGACGCACGATCCGGCCGATCGCCCGCAGGGTGCGGTCGGATGAATTACTGAAATTGGCGTATTCCTCGGTCAGCCGGGCCAGTTCGGTGAGTTCCGATTCATACACGAAATCGGACTGCCGCGCATATTCCACGAAAGCGGCAAACCAGGGCGGCGAGGCGGTCGCCAGTTGCGGCCCCATGAGAATGTCATCGCGATGACTCGATGCGAATTCACGAAGCACGCCGGAATTTTCCAGCTGACGTGGGAAATCCTCGCGTTCGACGAAATCCATATAATAATCCGGCGCAATCCCCCGCGCGCTGTCCAGCGGCAGTTCCGGATCATTGAGAAAAATGCCGCCTTCAAAATAATAACGCGACGTGGTCAGGCGAATCCCCGAACCGTCGCCAAGTCCCTTGTATTCCTGCACCAGTCCCTTGCCGAACGTCGTATCACCCACCAGCACCGCTCGCCCGGCGTATTTCAACGTGCCCGAAAATATCTCCGATGCCGACGCCGATCCCCGGTCGACAATGGCGACCAGCGGCAAACCGTTGGTGATATCACCATTGGTTGCCTTATACATCACATTTTGCCAGTGCGAACGCCCCTTGATTCCGACGATCAACGTTCCCTCACCGAGAAACATGTTCGAAACCGTTATCGCTTCGTTTAAAAGACCGCCGGGATTCCCGCGCAGATCAAAGATGATACCGGTAACCGAATCCCAGTTGGGCACAAGAATCGTATCGAGCGCCGCCGACAATTCCTCCGACAATCCCGAGTCAAAGTCGATTATCCGAATGTACAAAGCATTGTGTTCGGTCAAACCGGCGTACGGGATATGAATCAGTTTCAGCCTTTCACGCGTCAGCGTAAACGACAGGGTATCCTCCATACCGTTGCGAACCACGTCGATATCGACCGCCGAACCCTCCGGCCCGCGTAAAAGAAACGTCGATTGATGCGCGCTTAGTCCCGCCAGATCGACCGAATCGGCCCGGATGATTATATCCCCGGTGCTTATCCCGACCCGACCCGCCGGGCCATCCTCGCGAACCGACATCACCAAAAGGCCGTTCTGATGCGACACGATGGTAATTCCGACTCCGGCATAACTGCCGGTAAACTCTTCGGTAACCTGATCGAGTTCGCGCGGATCGAGATATCCCGAGTACCGATCCAGTGTCTGAAACACCGCCTCGCGGGCCAGCGCCATCAGCGAATCGGTATTATAGGCTTCGGGATAGAGATATTGAATTAATTCCAGAGACGAGGTCAGGCGGTACTGATGATAAAGATTCCGATCCGTCATGAGAAAAACGGTCAAACCGGCGGTGGCCGAAATCATGCCGAAAAAAAACACCAACGCCCACAGAAAGGCGCTTCGGGAACGACGACGTTTTATACCGTCGTCTATATGTTCAGTTTGCGATTCAGACACGCGCACACCTCTTCAAACAATGCTTCGACGGATTTTCTACCGTCAAGCACCACTATTCGTTTTTTATTTTTTCGGGCAATTTCAAGAAAACCCTCGCGCACCCGCTTGAAAAACGCCCGGGATTCCGACTCAAGCCTATCCGACGTCTTCTTGCGTCGCGACAGCGACGTCGCATAGTCCACGTCCACTAAAAACGTCAGATCGGGAATACAGGCCCCGATCGCCAGCGCATTGAGCTTCTTGATCAACGGAATATCAAGCCCCCGACCGTACCCCTGATAGGCCGTGGTGGAATCGTAAAAGCGGTCACAAATGACGATTTGTCCCTGCTTCAATGCCGGCGCGATAACCTCCTGCACCAATCCGGCCCGCGCCGCAAGGTAGAGATTCAATTCCGCGACGGGAGTGATTGTCAATTTCTTATCCAGCAGGATTTTCCTGATTCGCTCCGACAACGGAGTCGATCCCGGTTCGCGCAATGCCAGCACGTCATGACCGCCCCGATTCAAATATTTCCCGGTCAGTTTCCACTGCGTGGTTTTGCCGGAACCGTCGATTCCCTCAAACGTGATAAACAGTCCGTGTTTCATCATTCTCCCTGCATAAAAAAGGGCGAACCTTTTCAGTTCGCCCTTAATCTACCGATTGAACGGTGCTTTGGAAACTACTTTTTCAACAGGGTCTTGCGCGTCACCCGTTTCCGGGGAGTCGCCTTGGCCTTGGTCGTCTTGGTCGTTTTCATCCGATTGGTCGTTTTCGCGGTCGTCTTCGTTTCCTTCTTGCCCTTCAACGTCATTGTCCGTTTGGTCTTGGTCTCGTTTTTCCAACCGTACTTGAGAATAAATTCTTCGGTCATACGGCGCGCTTCATCGTCGGTGTACTGCACCGGCGGTGATTTCTTGAAATAGGACGACGGAGCCTTGATCGCGCCGGAGAGCTTATTGTCGAGCGCCAGCTTGCAACAACGCACCGCGTCGATCACCACACCGGCGGAATTCGGAGAATCCCAGACCTCCATCTTGAATTCGATATTCAGCGGCACGTTCCCGAACGTCGTTCCCTCCATCCGGATATACGCCCACTTGCGATCCGACAGCCACTCAACATAATCGGACGGCCCGATATGCACGTTGCCCGCGCCGATATCATAATCGAGCTGGCTGGTGACCGCGTTGGTTTTCGAAATTTTCTTCGATTCCAGACGCGAGCGCTCCAGCATGTTGAGAAAATCGGTGTTGCCGCCGACATTGAGCTGGCTGGTGCGTTCCAGTTTCACGCCGCGTTCGCGGAACAAACGAGTCAACACCCGGTGCGCGATCGTCGCGCCCACCTGGGACTTGATATCGTCGCCGATCACCGGCAGACCCTTTTCCTCGAAACGCTTCTGCCAGTACTGCTCGCGGGCGATAAACACCGGAATGCAATTGACCAAACCGCAACCCGCCTCGAGAATCTGCTCGACATACCACTTGGTCGCCTCTTCGGAACCCACCGGAAGGTAGTTGACCACCACGTCGGTTTTGGTGTCACGAAGCAATTTCACGATATCGACCGTGTCGCCCGGAGCCTTCTCGATAATCTCCGAAAGATACTTGCCCAATCCGTCGTGCGTCATGCCGCGCTGAACCTTGATACCGGTTTTCGGCACACTGCAGAACTTGTACGTGTTGTTCGGCTTGGTGAAAATCGCCTCGGAAAGATCCTTGCCGACCTTGTTCTTGTCTATGTCGATCGCGGCCGAGAACTCGATGTCGCGAATATGATATCCGCCGAGATTCACGTGCATGATCCCCGGCACGAATTCGTCCTCGCGAGCGTTCTTGTAAAATTCCACTCCCTGGACGAATGATGACGCGCAGTTGCCCACGCCGATAATCGCCACTCGTAATTTACCCATCACTCATACTCCTTTGCATGGTTTTTTTAACGCGGCCAATATACATCACCCGCTTCCGACAGGCAAGAAAAATCTTGACATGTATACACATAGACTATATATTTTATGACTTATTAGTCATTATTAATAAAGTGTTAGCACATGGATGAAAATCTCATCGTCGAACTGGAGAAGGACGGCGTCGTCACGGCGACCTTCCGCAAACTCGCGCCCATAAAAAAAGACGCCGTCTACCGATCCGCCCTGAACGCGTTCGCGTCCGCCTCGGCGGAACGCGCCGCGCTGGACGATATCGCGCGTAAGGCCAAAGTCTCCAAGGGATCGCTCTTTCAGTACTTCACGCACAAGAACAATCTGCTGGCGTTCGTCACCGAGTTGTTCTTCGATGAATACCAGCAGTTTTGGGAATCCTACCTGGCGCGTGAGCAGGCCGTCCGGGTGCATGACCGTATGATCGACTATATCCGCGCCCTCGAGGAATTCTGGACAGCCAATCCCACCGAGGCGGCGTTCTGCCTGAACATGCTCTTTGAAAACGGCGGTGTGCTGGCAAACGGATTCCGTGAACATCTGATCGACCTGCATCGGAATCACGTCACCGACATCGTCGCAAGGGGAATCAGCACCGGTGAAATCCGTCGTGACCTGTCGCGCCGGGCGCTGGTCGACGTGCTTCTGTCGGTACTGCTTTCGTTGAATTACTCGTTCATGTCGACTCCGTCACGGGGGAAAAAAACGAGCGGATTCGCCGACGGTGAATCGATTCTGAGAGTGTTGTTCGGAGGAATGGCCGGATAGTGATCATTATGCGGATTCGGCCGGCACCGCAACCTTGAAATCTGCTTTGTCCAGAAGGGTTTTCTGCCGGCGACGCACTTCGGATTCGGTCATGACGAAATCCGGCCCGACCTGTTCGATCATGATCGAGCTGACACATGACGCGAAACACCCCGAACGGCGCAGATCGCCGGTCCGCAGATATTCGAACGTGAATCCCGCCATATACGTGTCGCCCGCGCCGGTGGCATCGAGCAAATCGATGTCATACGGCGGAATGTCGATAAACACGTTACCGTCATAAATCACCGACCCCAACTCGGCCAGAGTCACGATCACGATTTCCGGCCCCCAGGACTTGATCATGCGGGCGGCAGTGTACGGGTCCTCACGGCAATCGATTCCGGTCAGCACTTTCGCCTCAAGTTCATTCGGTTTGACCACCGTGAACCGCGCCAGCGCATTCTCGATTCCGGCGACCTTTTCATGATAGATCCGCCCGGACTCATCGGCATTGCGTAAAAGCCCCTGCGGATCGCAGAAATAAAAGCCGGGAAAATTGTCGCGGATAATACCGATCTCTTCCAGTGACACCTCACCCAGAATCGGCGCGATCAACACCGCTTCCGACGCGCGGTACACATCGGGATTCAACACCCCGATCGGTTCGGCGCGTCCGAGCAGATCAAGCGTGCGATTGCCGAAATCATCGTAATAAATCAGCGAAAAACCGCCGGAGCTTTTCGAGGGAATAATCGTATGACCGATGTTCAAATCGGACAACTTCAGCGTGAAATCGTCCTTGAAATCATCCCCGATAGCGCCGACCAATCGTGCCTCGGCGCCAAGTCTGCTCAGCGCCAGCGCCGCGTTGGTACTGCAACCGGAAAGCACCCGCTCTTTGGTGTCGATTTTTTGCGTCTTGATATAGTCATAGACCGGGTTGCCGATCGCCGTTATCATAATCGATTATTCCTTCTCTCTGTCTTTCAGTATCTTATGCGTGTAAAACAGGCGTTGCACCGACGTGATATACGAAGTCACCCCGACCACGATCAGCGCGATTTCCAGCCAATGCCCCTTGCCGAGATATTGTTCCAGCAGGGAACCGATAATTATCAGGATAAACTTCTCCAGCCGCCCCATAAAGCCGACCGCGCAGTTTTCGATATTGCCCATCGATTCGGCCGCCGCCCGGGTATAACTGGCGATAATCATCCCGAACAGCGCAAACAGCGCCCATCCCGGGTGAACCAACCCCGACATCGCTATCCCGGCCAGAATAAAAAACTCGCCGTAACGGTCGGAAACATGGTCCAGAATACCACCGAACGTTGTCCCCATGTTTCCGGCGCGCGCCGTGGCGCCGTCGAGCATATCCGTTATCGCATTGATTAGCATCCAGATAACGCCCCAGAGTATATTGGCCTTCCAGAAAAATATCCCGGAAACCACCGCCGACAAAAATGAAATGCCGGTCAGCATGTTGGGGGTAAATCCGAGTTTGAGACAAATCCGCCCCAACACCGGGGTGGAGCGCTCATAAATCTCGCGTTTCATTTTGTTTATTTCAGTCATGGCTATTCCTCTTTTTCGGTGCGAAATATAGTCCGGCACAAAACAATGTCAAGGACTATTAGGAAGATAGACCATTCAACCGATTGACATATAGGGCGCAAGATGGTATTATCCCCGTTCGCCTGAAACATGGTAAAGAGATGAAAGACATAAGAAACTTTTCGATTATCGCACATATCGACCATGGCAAATCGACCCTGGCCGACCGACTGCTCGAGTCCACCCGGACCATTACCGAGCGGCAAATGCGTTCACAGGTGCTCGATGATATGGATCTCGAACGCGAGCGCGGGATTACGATCAAGGCCCATGCCATACGGCTGGCATACAAGGCGAAAGACGGTAACATCTACCAGCTGAATTTGATCGACACCCCCGGCCACGTCGATTTCACCTATGAAGTCAGCCGCTCGCTGTCGGCCTGCGAGGGAGTTCTGCTGGTGGTCGATGCCGCTCAGGGTGTCGAGGCGCAAACCGTATCCAATTTGTACCTGGCAATCGAAAACAATCTGGAAATCATCCCCGTCATAAATAAAATCGATTTGCCCGCCGCGCAACCCGACGTTGTTGCGGAGCAAATCACCGACCTGATCGGCTGTGAGCGGGAAGACATCATCCACTGCTCGGCCAAAACCGGACAGGGCATCGATCAACTGCTGGAAGCCATCGTAAAGAAAATCCCGTCGCCGACAGGCAATCCCGACCGTCCGTTGAAGGCGCTGGTGTTCGATTCGGTTTACGATTCCTATCGCGGGGCGATATCCTACGTGAAAATCGTCGACGGATCGGTCGCCAAAGGCGATCGGATTAAATTTTTCTCGCATGGCAAACAGTACGAGGTCGACGAGGTCGGATGCCGACGACTGACCAACTTTCCCCTCGAACGCCTTGGCACCGGCGAGGTCGGATACCTGTACGCCAATATCAAAAACGTCTCCGATACCCGCGTGGGCGACACGATCACGAAAGCATCCGAACCCACCGACTCGCCTCTCCCCGGTTTCGTGGCGATCAAACCGATGGTGTTTTCCGGACTGTACCCCGCTATTGCCGAGGACTATACCGAATTGCGCGAGGCGCTGGAAAAGCTGATGCTCAACGATGCATCTCTTCGTTTCACGCCCGAGACCTCCAGCGCACTCGGATTCGGATTCCGTTGCGGATTTCTCGGCATGTTGCACATGGAAATCATTACCGAGCGATTGTCGCGCGAGTATGACCAAACCATCATCAACACCGTGCCCAACGTCGAATACCATACTTTTCTCAACAACGGGCAGATGGTCGAGGTGGACTCGCCGACACAAATGCCCGACCCGGTCAATATCGACTATGTCGAGGAACCGTATGTCGACGCCCAGGTGATATCGCTTCCCGATTCACTCGGCGCGATCATGCGGCTGTGCACCGAGCGACGCGGTATATATAAAAACACCGAATACCCGACCCAGTCGCGGGCGGTGCTCAGCTACGCCTTCCCGCTCTCCGAAATCATTTTCGATTTCTACGACAAGTTGAAATCGATCTCGCGCGGCTATGCCTCACTGGACTACGGCCTGCCGTACTATCGCAAATCGAATCTTGTCAAACTCGATATTTTGATCAATAACGAGCCGGTCGATGCCCTTTCGGTGATTATCCATCGCGAAAAAGCATATAAGTACGGCCTCAATCTCACCGAGAAACTGCGCGGCCTGATTCCGAGACAGCTCTTCGAAGTGGTCATTCAGGCCTCGATCGGAAGCCGGATTATCTCGCGGGCGTCGGTCAAACCCCTGCGCAAAAACGTCACCGCCAAATGCTACGGCGGCGACATCACCCGCAAACGCAAGCTTTTGGAACGCCAAAAAGAAGGCAAAAAACGCCTCAAACAAATCGGCACCGTCGAAATCCCCCAGGAAGCCTTCCTGGCCGCACTGAAAATCGATTCATAAAAAACACGAATGATATGACGTCGCTCGATTCCTGCCGAGGAATTGACTCGAATGGCCTCTTGAACCCTCGATACAATCGTCAAACTCTCGGAAGAATTTTACCGGCGGCTACCGCAGGTATTTCTTGACCGGGAAGTAACCACTAGTATATATTTACGTATATCATAAATGTGATTTGTACTTCGCCGATTATTATACATATATAGAGAAATAAACAGTCTTATAATCATACGGGAGGCCAATGATGCTGATTACCACTACTCCGACAATCGAGGGAAAACCGATCAGGGAATACCACGGCCTGGTCAGCGGCGAAGCGATTCTGGGCGCGAATATTTTCAAGGACTTTTTCGCGGGAATCCGTGACATTGTCGGCGGACGATCCGCCGCCTATGAGCAGGAATTACGCAAAGCCAAAGACACCGCGATCAATGAAATGGTCATGGAGGCTGAGAAACTGGGCGCTAATGCCGTGGTCGGAGTCGACCTCGATTACGAAACGATCTCCGCGGGCGGCGGCGGGAACATGCTGATGGTATCCGCCAACGGCACCGCCGTCACATTGTAGAAAGGTATCTCTAATGTCATAATGATATTGCAATTGCAATTAGATACGAAGCCCTGATGTCGTCATTGCGAGCGAAGCGAAGCAATCTCTCTCACTTGGATTATGGCAATCAGAGATTGCTTCGTCGCTGACGCTCCTCGCAATGACAGCATTCATTACCATCTATAATATGTCATCCCGAACATTCATGGAGGAATATATGACCAAAAAGGAAATGATCGCGCTTCTCACTGACATCCGCGCGGAGGTCAAACGCATCGACACTCCGGCCAATCGGATGAATATGCAGAGATTCTTCAAGGAGAAACTCAAGGAACCGATCACCATCCGCACCGCAGTCATGCGCAAACTCTCCAACGGGTTTTTCAAACAGGTTAAGCATCTTCCCAAAATAGACATTCTCGATTTCTGCGATTTCATCCTCGCGACCGATTTCCGATTCCGACGGTTTTTCGCGTTCGAGTGGGCGGGCAAACTGCACACACAATATGAAAAAGGCGATTTCAAACGATTCGAATTCTGGCTGAAAACCTATGTCAACAACTGGGGCGTGCACGACCATCTGGCCCAGTCATTCGGATACCTGTTGTTTGATTATCCCGAACTTCTGCCCAAAGTGAAAAGCTTCGCCAAATCCAAAAACATGTGGTTGCGACGTATGTCGGCGGTGGCGCTGATTTACCCGGTGCGCAAGGGCAAATACCTCGATGACATCTTCACCACTGCGGATATTCTCCTGCGCGACGAGGAAGATTTAGTGCAAAAAGGATATGGCTGGACACTCAAAGAAGCCGGCAATGTCTATCCCGACGAGGTGTTCGCGTATGTCATGCGCAATAAAAAAGACATGCCGCGCACGGCACTCCGATATGCAATCGAAAAATACCCGCCCGACATGCGCAAAAAAGCCATGAAAAAAGACTGGTAAGTTTAACAACAAAACAAATCTATTTTTCTGTCAGCATAATGTAGGTCGTGGTTCCGAATGATGCGAAAGCATCATGAGAAACCCGACATTTTTGGGTAATTATCTTTTGTCGGGTTTTTCACGCGACAAGTCGCGTTCAGAACCGCGACCTACGATCGCTTTGGACGATACAATACGCGCTGTGAGCGCGGTCGATCCGGGATCGACCGATCACTACCACAGTCACTATCTTATCGGTAACCGACAGCTCTGCTGTCGGCCATAATCGGTTCGGGGCTGTCATTGCGAGCGAAGCGAAGCAATCTCCATCGTTTGAGATTGCTTCGTCGCATGCGCTCCTCGCAATGACAGAAACATTTGTCGAAACACCCTTCCTCACGTTGTTCGGAAGGCGGATTTCAACCGCCATCGTTGC
>CAZVNK010000029.1:0-13630 GCA_964628115.1 uncultured Ignavibacteriaceae bacterium
GCGCACTTTGATGGGCAACTTGTGAGCTGCGGTAACAAAAGCTGCCTCCACAACGCTCCTCGGCACTCCCGATACTTCAAACATAATTCTGCCCCGCTTTACCGGAGCTACCCAGTACTCAGGACTTCCCTTCCCCTTTCCCATTCGGGTTTCCAGGGGTTTTCTCGTAAAGGCCACGTCCGGGAAAATGCGGATCCAGATCTTGCCACCCTTGCGCATTTTCCGCGAGATGGCCACTCGAGCCGCTTCTATCTGCCGGGCGGTAATCCAGGCCCCGTCCAGACTCTGCAGGCCGTAGTCCCCGAAAGCCACCGTGGCTCCGCCCTTTGTCATGCCCTTCAAAGGACTCCGAAAGGGCTTCCGGTATTTGACGCGCTTCGGACTCAGCATGCGTCACTCTACCTCCTCTTTCTTCTGCCGGAAGTTTCCGCCTCCTGGGCAGATTCCTTCCCTTTCGCGGTGCTTTCCTCTTTGCAGATCCACACCTTCACGCCGATGACTCCGTAGATCGTCTTGGCTTCCGCAAAGTTCAACCGTGCCCTGCACCTTGCCCTTGTCATGACCGCCATGAAACAAATGCTGACGGGCGTCGGGATGCATCTGACCCATCGACGCGGTCTGCGATGGAGCATAAGTCATGTGACAATCATGGCATATGACACCCTGCTCGGCATACGGCCCCTCTTTCCATTCCAGATGCGTCGACTTAACCCACGCCCCGTAGGAGCTTTTCTCATTGTGACAGGTGCCGCAGAATTCGGCGGTGCCGAGAAAATCGGATTTGACCATCTCATGCGCCGGCGACTCTCCGGTGGAACGCGGGCCATACTTGTTGTCGCCCGGCTCGGAGATCCAGTTGAAATTGAACGGCGTATCCCCCTCGAAACCGACCACGGTGTGGCAAACCTCACAGGAAACGCTTTCATTGGCGCGCGTATTTTCCGACGGCCGCTGGGGAACGACATCCCCCGCCATGAACGCCAGCGGCGTATGGCAACCGTTGCATCCCGCCTTGACCTCCGCGACCTTCTCGTCACGTTCGGCGTGCGGAACCGCCAACTCGAAATACTCGATTTCATCCCAGTGATGCGTGAACGCCTCCGACATCATCGCCTGTTTCCACTGCCGATAGAAATCGACATGACACGACGTGCCGCAGTACTCCGGCGTATCATAATCGTCATACGACCGCGTCCCCAACGCGGCATCACCCGACGCGCCGATTGTCGTCAATGCCGCCGCCACGACCACCGTCACCATCACCAGCCACATCAGCGTCCGCCGGGTGCGAAAGTTCCCTCCATGATTGTGCTTTGCATCCTGCCTTCTGCGCATGGTAAGCCCTCTTCTATTTATGGTTCGGTTGTTTTTCTGGATGTATCCCCCGAGGGGAAATCAATAACCCGCCCTTTATTATAGATATTATCACCCCAACTTGTCAAATATAAAGTGACGAGATTCAATCGCGAGAAGAAAATATTTAAATTACCGTGTACTTATGATCGCATTGAACCGGGCGGAACGCCGATGGATTTTATATGGAGACAATAAGATACAGTATTATCGACCGACAATAACCGGGAAAACCATTTTAAAAAAGGGGATATAAAAGATTCTCGGTCTGCCAGCGGATCGCTCGGAGGGACATGTTGCGAAGCAGACCGAGAATGCAGCACCTATTAATCTATCAAAAACACTGTTTCGCCGGGCGGCCTGTAACACGCATCCCACTGCGACAACCCCAAAACAGGCAACGCCCTTCGGGATCACCCGGAACAAGGCTGAATAACTTGTTTCCGGCTTCTTCCCGATTTAACTTGATTATTCATATAACAAGAATTGTGCCCAATTCTCGAAAAGTCATAAAACTAAGAAACACAACAATATAAGAGGGTAATAAAAAACTTGACAATTTCAGTTAATGTTTTATTCTGAAATGCCGCTATTTCATATTGAAAGGACATGTTGTATGCAGGCCGATTTTTTGAACCTCAATGAGTTGTTTGATATAAGCGAAGGATATATTCACGTGCATGGGCGACGCCTGGTATTGCATGCCACCCACGCTTTTGCGCAGTTTCGCAAAGACTTGATCGATATGATCGGCAAAGAGCGGGCTCACCGTATGTTAACCCGTTTTGGCTTTTTCTGGGGACAGGCCGACGCCGCCACGATGAAACGCATTTTCCAATGGAAAGACCAGTTGGAATGGATCAAGGCCGGTCCAAAACTGCATACCATGTCCGGTGTGGGACGAGTCTCGGTGAAATCTCTCGACGTCGATTTCGACGCCAAAACGTTCGACATGCAGGTCTATCTGCACAATTCCTGCGAAGCCGAGGAACATCTCAGTATCATCGGCCGTTCCGATCAATCCGCCTGCTGGAAACTCGCGGGATATATGAGCGGTTATGCTTCATATTGCCTGGGAAAAAGCGTCTATTTTATAGAAGAACGCTGTGAAGCGCGCGGCGACGGCTATTGTGTTTTTGTCGGGCGGGACGCCGACTCCTGGGACGAACGCCTGAAAGAACATCTGCCGTATTTCGAGGCCGAAGACATCAAAGGCAGTGTCGAACGACTGACTCAGGAGCTTCGACGAAAAACCCAGGAGCTGGCACGGCATCGACAGGAACTGGGACTTATGCACGAAGGGCACGATCCGTTTTTTGCCGAAGTGAAAAGCGCCGCATACCGGCGTATCATGCAACTGGCCTCGCGCGTGGCGCAGTTCGATTCATCGGTGCTGATTACCGGGGAAACCGGCGTGGGCAAGGAAGTCGTCGCGCGATACATTCACCGCCATTCGCATCGCTCCAAAGGGCCGTTCGTGGTGGTCAACTGCGGCGCCCTTCCCGAAACCCTGCTGGAAAGCGAACTGTTCGGTCATAAGGCGGGATCGTTCACCGGTGCCACCCGTGATCGTATCGGACTGGTCGAACAGGCCAATCACGGAACGAGTTTCCTCGATGAAATCGGCGATATATCCCAAAACACCCAGTTGAAAATCCTCCGCGTTCTGCAGGAAAAGGAAATCACCCGGGTCGGCGAAGGCGAGCCGCTGAAAATCGACGTGCGCGTCATCGCCGCCACCAATCGCGACCTGCCCAAAGCGGTTGCCGAAGAGAAATTCCGCGAAGACCTGCTGTTCCGTCTGCGGGTGATTGAAATCGAGGTCCCGCCCCTGCGCGAACGAACCGAGGATATTCTCCCGCTGGCACGCTATCTGATTGATCGACTTGCTAAAAAACTGGACATTCCCAAACTCAGAATCGACGCCACCTCTGTCGATTACATTCAGGCGTATCATTGGCCGGGCAATGTCCGCGAGTTGGATAACGCCCTCGAACGCGCTTCCGTCCTCAGCCAGGACGGTATCGTGCTTCCGGAAAATCTTCCCCCGGAAATCATCCACGCCGTCTCATCCCACGAAACTGCCGGCGATCCTCTATCCCGCACCCTTGTAAACGTCGAACAGGATCATATCCGCGCCGTGCTGAAACTCACCGGGGGCAACCGCTCGAAAGCGGCCAAAGCTCTTGGCATCAGCACCTCAACCCTCTGGCGCAAACTCAAAGAGCTCGATGTCGAATCGAAGGAAAATGAAGAATAACGGGCCTTGTCGTGAGACAAATATCCAATTATCGATTTATCAGAACAATGCCGATCCGAATCCGTCATGCACGAAAGAAACTCATCTTATATCGGCGGTCGAAAAAACGTCTCTTACTCGCAGAATATCCTGACCTTATCCTGACCGTCTTCAACGTCGATACTCAAATCACCTAACGATTCGATCAGCGCGTCAAGCGACTTGGCGTCGAGATCATTCAGGTTGATATCAAGCCCTTTCTCATTCAGCTTGCCGCTCAACTTCGATCTGGCTCGCTCCGGCATCAGCGAACCGAGTTTGATCCCCATGCGCAAAACTTGAAGCGGTATTTTGATATTCACGCGATCGCTCGACGATCCCGGTCCCTCATCCACCACAATGTGCAAATATTTGGGCCTTTTGCGTGGAGTGTCCGACTCGTCCGATTCCGCTTGCGCCTGGGCGCCCGCAATCGCCTGCTTCGAGATTTCGTACTTGTTGATCGCCTTCAACAGGCGCTCGGCATCATCGATTGAAATTTTGCCGTCCGCCAGCATATCCAATATTTGTCTTTGTTCGTCACTCATTGATCGTCTCCTTTGCGAAGTAAATCCATCGCGTCTTCGACCGATATCTCGCCGCGTTCAAGCCGATCCAGTACCGGATTGGTGGCCGGAGCAAGATCGATTTTCACGAATTCCAACTGCTCACCGATCTGGTTCAAACGATTCGTGATCGTGGGATAACTGACCCCGAAAAACTGCTCCATCTGCTTGATCGAACCGTGACACCGCACAAAAGCCGCAACGAAAATCTGGTCCTCGGTGGACAACCGCGCCAGAGGAGGTAATTCAAACTCACCTTCCAGGCTGATCCCCTTCTCCACAAGTTTGACCCGCTCCACAACCAGCGGCATATCCTGAGTGAGATTGGTTAATTCCTGCCATTCCTGAATCATAACGACTCCCAATATTAATAATATTAATTAAATGTAGGGATAAATATTTCCCATGTCAATCCGAGGGACAAGTTTATCAATACTCTGTTGATCGAAATACCTCTGCGATATCTCCGGCTGAGTTATCAAACCGGCAACATCAGAACCGATTGTCTGACTCCGTTTCCCGATCAACCTCAACAAACGCTCGGCCTCTTCGAGGCTGATTTTTCTCTCAGCGAAAAGACAAAGGACCTGACGGGTTTGGGAATTCATAAAAAACTCCTTGGTTATATTAATCATACTATTAACTTTCTTAATATTATATACGGCATTTCTTAAATTATGTCAACCTATAAATTCAATTTATTAATACTATTTGGCATTTTTATTAATATTAATGATTAATCGTGCTGAAAATATTGATATTTGCCTTTTGTATGACATTTATGACCCGTGTGGCTGAAAACGCTTTTTATTGGATGCCCAAAAGGCTATATTATAGGGTTATAACCGATTATCTTTCAACTCGTCTGATTGCAGGCGCGGGAGCTGATATATGTCGAAAAATTTCGCTATTACGGGTGTGGCGGGCTATGTTGCCCCGAGACATCTCAAAGCCATAAAGGAAACCGGAAATCAATTGATCGCCGCGGTCGACCCCAACGATTCGGTGGGAATTCTCGACGGCTATTTCAAACAGGTCAGGTTTTTCACCGAATTCGAACGTTTCGACCGGCATCTGGAAATGTTGCGGCGCAAGGGCGATGAACGTCGCGCCCATTATATCAGCATTTGTTCGCCCAATTACCTGCACGATGCTCACGCCCGGCTGGCTTTGCGTATCGGCGCCGATGCGATCTGCGAAAAACCGGTAGTCATCAATCCCTGGAATATCGACGCCCTGCAGGAAATGGAAAACGAATACGGTCAACATATATATACCGTCCTGCAACTGCGGGTTCACCCATCACTGCTGAAACTGAAAAAACAAATCGACGCCGAACCGAAAAACACCAAAAAAGACATTCGTCTGACTTATATCACATCGCGCGGATTATGGTATCTGGTCTCATGGAAAGGCCGGCAGGAACGTTCCGGCGGTCTGGCCACCAATATCGGCGTGCATTTTTATGATATGCTGATCTGGTTGTTCGGCAAGGTGCAACACTCCGAAGTCCACGTCGCCAACACGACCCGGACCGGCGGCTATATCGAACTGGAAAATGCGCGCGTGCAATGGTTTTTATCCATTGACGAAAACGATCTTCCCGATGATATAAAGGAAAAAGGCCAACCGACTTTCCGATCGATCACTATCGACGGACAGGAAATCGAATTCTCCGGAGGATTCACCGATCTGCATACGATCATTTATCGTGAGGTTTTGGCCGGACGGGGATTCGGGCTTGATGATGCCCGCCCGTCAATCGAGCTGGTTCACGGTATTCGCACCGCGACACCGATCGGGATCAATGCCAACGCCCATCCCATCCTGAGCAAATCTTAAGATTACGATATGTTGAAACCACAACAGGATGCATTTGGCAGTCAACTGGCAGACTATTTCAATGGACGAGGCGGCGTCTGCGAAATCGTCGAGCGCGACGACGGATTTGTCGCGGTCGGATCCGGCCCACCGGGTTATCTCGCGCCGTATCGAAAGTGGTGGTCGTCTCAAAAAAAAGCTATGCGCTTCGTGCGTGGACAAGTGCTGGATATCGGTTGCGGAGCCGGTCGCGTGGCGTTGCATCTTCAGGAGAAGGGCCATGATGTTATCGGAATCGATAACTCTCCTTTATCCATTAAAGTCTGCAAAAAACGTGGCCTGAAAAAAGCCCGGGTGCTTTCGATCACTCAGATCGCCGATTTACCCGGGAAATTCGACACCATCGTTATGTTCGGCAATAATTTCGGATTGTTCGGTTCATTTCGGAGTGCCAGGCGTCTCTTGAAACTCATGTATCGCATCACCTCAGACAATGCAAGAATCATCGCCGAAACCGCCGACCCATATCAAACCGATATTCCCGAACATCTTGACTATCACCGTCGCAATAAAGCCAAGGGCCGGATGTCCGGGCAGTTGCGTCTCCGCATTCGATATCACAAAACGGCCACTCCCTGGTTCGATTACCTGATCGTGTCACGGGATGAAGCCGAAAAGATCATCGATGGTACCGGCTGGTGCGTAAAACAGTACATCGACGGTCCGGGACCGACATACATTATGATACTGCACAAAACGCGGGAAAACAGGCCATAAACCTGCGATCCGCGAAATAACGGGGCACGAACAACCCGCTAATCATTTTGCTTGACAAGGTACACCGGAAACCGTAGCTTTTTATTCGACAACAATACGAAGAGGAATTTGAATTGCATACCAGGGAAAGCGCGCTCACCGATTTGACGGATTTATTCGAAAAATGCCATAACTTCACCAGGCCCGACGAAGTCAAGGCTATGGGGATTTATCCGTATTTTCATCCCATATCCTCCGCTCCCGCCGATGAGGTCATCTTCGACGGCAAACCGGTCATTATGATCGGCTCCAACAATTATCTCGGTCTGACCGGACATCCCAAAGTAAAAGAAGCCGCCGAAAAGGCCACCAGAAAATACGGCACCGGATGCACCGGATCACGTTTCTTAAACGGAACACTGGATATTCATCTGGAACTCGAGGAACGTCTCGCAAAATTCCTGAAAAGAGACGCCGCGCTGGTGTTCTCAACCGGTTTTCAAACCAACCTCGGAACGATTTCGGCCTTGATCAACAAAGGTGACACACTGATTATCGACCGCTCCGATCATGCCTCCATCGTTGATGGGTGTCGCCTGTCATTCGGACGTGTTCTGAAATTCACCCATAACGACATGACCGATCTGGATCGTGTCCTGCGCACGGTAAGGGAAGGCAACGGTAAGGGCGGAATTCTGATCGTGGTCGACGGTGTGTTTTCCATGGAAGGTGATATTATCAACCTGCCGGAACTGGTGAAAATCGCTCGCAAATACGGCGCGCGAGTGATGGTTGACGATGCTCACGCGGTGGGAGTGCTGGGCGATCTGGGGCGCGGCACGGCCGAGCATTTCAATTTGACCAATGAGGTCGATATCATCATGGGCACGTTCTCCAAGTCGTTCGCTTCGCTGGGAGGATATATTGCGGCCGATCACGCGGTCATTAATTATGTAAAGCATATTTCCAGGGCTTTGATATTTTCCGCATCGATTCCACCGTCGGCGACGGCGGCGGTGCTGGCCGCGCTCGACATTATCGAATCGGAACCGGAGCGACAGGAAAACCTGTGGAAAAACGCACGACGCATGTTGCGTGAGTTCAAAACGCTCGGATTCGATACCGGAACCAGCGAAACACCGGTTATTCCCGTCATGATCGGCGAGGATCTGGACACGTTCCGTTTCTGGAAAGAGCTGTTCAACAACGGCGTGTTGGCCAATCCGGTGATATCACCCGCGGTCGCGCCGGGGCAAGCCCTGATAAGAACCTCATACACCGCCACTCATACCGATCAACACCTCGATCGGGTGCTGGAAGTCTTTGCCGATTTGGGTAAGAAAATGGGAATCATTTAACGCGTGCCCATGTCTCAAGACATTGACATTATTGAGGTTTCCTCATCGAAACAACTCGATGACTTCATCACGTTACCCATTAAACTATACGCCGGCAGTAAAAACTGGGTCTGTCCGCTGATTTCGGAACGAAAGGAATTTTTCGACAAAAAGAAAAATCCCTTTTATCGCGGAGCCAAAACCAAGCTGTTTCTGGCAAAACGCGGCGGTGAATATGTCGGGCGAATCGCAACCTGCATTAATTTCAATCACAATGAATTTCACGCCGAAAACGTGGGCTTTTTCGGCTTCTTCGATACGATCGACGACTACGACGTCGCCGCCAAACTGCTGAAAGTCGCCATGATTACCCTCAAGTCCGAGGGGATGGAGAAAATGCGCGGCCCGACCAGTTTTTCCACCAATCATGAAATCGGCTTTTTAGTCGAGGGATTCGACACGCCGCCGATGGTCATGATGACTTACAATCAGCCGTATTTGCCGCAATTCGCGGAAAAATTCGGACTGAAAAAAGTCATGGATCTCAATGCGTATCTTCTGACTGACCGGATTCCTCTCAACGAACGTCACTTGCGACTGGTCAATAAACTTAAAGATCGATTCCGAATTAAAATCAGAACGTTGAACATGTCGCGATTTAAAGAGGAAGTCGAACTGGTGAATCGCCTCTACAATCTTGCCTGGGAAAACAACTGGGGTTTTGTTCCGCTTCCCAAGGAAGAGTTTGACTATACCGCCAAACATCTCAAGGAAATCGTCGATCCCGATCTGGTGTTGATCGCCACGATCGATGACAAACCGGCCGGTTTCAGCCTGGCGCTTCCCGATATTAACAAAGTCCTGATCGATATCAAGGGCAGGTTGTTCCCGTTCGGATTTATCAAACTGATGTGGAATGCCAAAATAAAAAAGAAAATCGATGGAATTCGGCTGATAACCCTGGGTGTGGTTCCCGAATTTCAAAAACGCGGCATCGACAGCATCTTCTATGTCGAAACCTATCAGCGCGGAATCGAGAAGGGGTATAATCACGCCGAATTGTCATGGATACTCGAAAACAATGAACTGATGAACAGCGCCGCACGTAATATGGGTGCGGAATTGTATAAAAAATACCGTTTGGTGGAAATGCCGTTATGAGATATCGCGTCCCGATTATTCTTTTACTGGTGGGGTTGTCGATTCTCGCCTGCCGGCATCGTCTCAAACCCAAAATGTACCAGATCAAAGACGGACGGGAGATGCTGATGACCAGCGATGAAAGCTATTTCCACAAAAACCTGCGTCTTCTTCTCGATTCGACGGCTATGGTTCCGGGTGATTATACTGTCCTCGTAACCAGTCAAACCCTGATTGACACCAACCGTACGTATGTTACCGGTCACGTGATTTCATTCGATAACAAATACACTTATCGCCTGTATGTCGAACTTCCTTCCGAACTGCAAAATGATTCGCTGGATATCGCCGATAAATCGGTGAGCCGTCTGACCGGTCAGTACGATCTCGCCAATGATCTGCGCACGTATATCTGTCGTGAAGGTTTTATTCTGATTGACTCGGTGAAAGGAAGAAGCTTCCATGCCGTGCTATCGGGATTGTATGTCAATGCCGAACATGATACCCTGCAGTTTCACGGCAATCTCAAAGCTCGGTTGCGTTAACGTTTCATCGCTTTTTCGAATATCTCGTACGATTCCCGATCAAAAAGCACGAATACTATTCGCTCAAGATGCTTGAGCGTGTCTTCAAGCGACACGGCCGATTGAATCATCGCATTGGCGCATGTCTCAACCGGAAATCCGCCCACCCCGGTACCGATCGCCGGGAAAGCAATCGACTTCACCTTCAATGTATCCGCCAGAAGAATCGAATTGCGCGTCACCTCACGCACAATGCTTTCATCGGTTTGCAAATCCTGCGCCATCCCGGCGGCATGAATAACGTACTTGTGTGGAAGATCCCCCGCTTTGGTGGCTACCGCCTGTCCGATATCGATCGGCCCTTTGGCGACCGCTTCATCCTCAATACTCTGCCCACCCCGGCGTTTGATCGCCCCGGCGACACCGACTCCCATCCAAAGATGATTGTTGGCGGCATTGACAATCGCTTCGGTGTCGGCTTCGGTGATATCTCCCTGTCGGACTTCAATGGAAACCGGCATAATCATTTCCCTCCCGAATTGTCCCCGGCCTCTTTCCGGGGGAATATCCTCAGAAATAAGATGCCGACTACATAACCGATCACCGTCCCCAGCGCGGCTCCGGCGAGAATATCGAACGGATAATGCACCCCCACGAATACTCGCGACAGCGCGACCACGATCGCCAGCGGCACCAGATACTTCGCGGATGACGGCCGGATCGTTTTATATAACCAGGCCTGCGCAAAAAGATTGGCGGCATGCGATGACGGCAGAGAAAAACCCGATCCGCATCCGACCAGCAGATGAACGTCAAGCTCCCAGCAGGGCCTCGGCCTCGCAATCAACGGTTTCAATACGGCACTGCTGAGTTGATCGGACAACGCCACGACGATCAATGAAAACAACGCCGACCAGCGCAGGCGATTATCTCCCTTCCAGAGAATGACCAGCAGAATAATTCCGTAGAATATTTTCAAATGCAAATCGCTCTTGATCAACGGCCTTGCAAAATCGGTTATCGGGTTGGCGAGAGTCTGATTGATAAAGAAAAACACCGCCCGATCCACACCGGCCAGCCAAATGATCCACTCAAGCATAAAGCGGCCCTCCCCGATTGATCAACCGACGGACCTGATTGAAATTCGGGATAGCGGTGCGCGCGCCCGGCCCGGTGCATTTCAATGCGGCCGCCGCCGAGGCGAACACCATGCGTTGCCTCAAATCCATCCCGCGCAATAAGCCCGTCACATAGGCCCCGTGATACGTATCCCCCGCCCCGGTGGTGTCGACCGTATCGACTTTAAAAGCGCGTTGTCTTATCAATCCAGTCTCTTCTGAGAACCCAAGCGAACCTTTGATCCCCGATGTTATCACTACCGTCCCATTGCAGATTTCTCTCAACCGTGCAATGGCCGCTTTGGGCGAACGAACTCCGGTATATGGCAGAGCGAAATCCTCCGCGCACACCAGATGATCGACCAGCGGCAAAATCTCGGACACGTCATTGCGCATGGAGCCGACGTCGAACGAGACCACAACGCCGTTTCGTCTCGCCCATCGCGCCAGTTTCATGCAAGCCGGCATATCACGACCATCCAGATGTACTGCGCGCGTTTCGGGAAAACGTGGTAAATCCAAATCCCGAGGCGTTACTTTTATTTTCAGATCAAGCGCGATTGTCCGCCGTCCGGAACCTTCCTCCACCCATCCGGCCGCAATGGCGCTGGACTGCTTTTTAGTCACGATCAGCGACGTGTCGATTTTCTCTCTTTTCAATTCATCGACCGTGAAACGCCCCATGATATCATCACCCACCGCACAGATAACAGCCGTCGTCATGCCCAATCGTGTCATCGTCACCATTGCCGTCGGAACCGGCCCGCCACCCTGCACGATCATATCGGTGGCATCTATCTTTTCACCCGGCCTGGGATAACGACGTATTTGGAACAACAGGTCAGCCGGGGCGATACCGAGCCCGATACAGTCGAATCGCTTACGCAAACGTTACCCTCCCGGAGGTTATTTCGATCAAATCGGCACGAAGACACTCCATCAGCGATATTCTTATCTCAGCGGTCAACGTCACCACGTCGGCGAAATCAGACTGCGTGATACTCCCCCCACTTTGGCGTATCAACCGCTCGACGGCATTATAATCGGCAAACGCTACGACGAGAGTCACGGTATCGGTTATGAAACGCTCCACGACTCCGGCCTTTTCAATCGTCTCGGCCGCACTTTCGGAATAGGCATGGGTCAGGCCGCCCGTCCCCAGTTTGGTTCCGCCGAAATACCGTGTCACGATCAGAATGGCATTGGTAATGTCGTGTCCTTCCATTTGATCGTATATCGGCCGTCCGGCGGTACCCGACGGTTCCCCGTCATCGGAGTATTTGAATACGATCTCTTTGCCCAATCCCACCCGCCAGGCATAACAATTATGCGTGGCGTCATAATATTCCTTGCGAATCCGAGTGAGTATGGTCTCGGCTTCGGTTTCATCGGCGCACGGAAACACCCGCCCGATAAATTTCGATCCCTTGATTTTGATTTCGGTCTCGGCGGACACCGGGACCGTATGATAGCTGTCGATCTGCGACATGGAATTTATACCAATGATTTGGTAATCATCTCGACACCGTTTCCCATCGTAATCGGAATGGCGCCGGTACTGAGCACCTGTTCCAATCCGGTGTTGTCCCGTCCCGGCAACTCCGCGCCGTCGGTCAGGACAAAAGTCAATTTACCGAGTTGATTGCAGAATTTCGCACAATCGACCGTTCCGGTGGAATCACTGCTGACCTCGCCGATCACCACCGCCTGTGAAAGCCCGACCGTCAGACGGTTGCGGGAAATCAATCGCGCCGGTGAAGTCTTAACGTCCGGAGCGTATTCCGATATCACCGCGCCATGGTGAATCAACTCCGTTGCCAGCGAGAAATGATCTTTGGGAGAAATGTGAGCCAGTCCGGAACCGATCAACGCATAACTTTTCACTCCCCCCTTAAGAGCGCCGACGTGCGCGGCGGCATCGATCCCCTGCGCCAGTCCCGAAACCACCGACACTTCCTTCTCCGCAAGTTTCTCAGCCAGCGTAACCGCGTTTTGTATCCCGTCATTGGTGACATTGCGCGACCCGATTATCGCCACCCGTTTCTCATCCTGCATTGGAAGCGTGCCCCGGTAGAAAATCATCGGCGGGGGATCGTTCAACTCAAAAAAGAGTTCCGGGTATTCACCGTCATATATCGTGGCGTATTTGATATTCAACTCGGGAAGTGAACCGATAAACCGCTCAGCCTTAGCCAGATGGTCCGACGCCCTGAATATCTTCCCGGCGCGCTTCTCGCCGAGACCGTCAACCTCAAGCAATTCCTCCATCTCGGCCTGAAAAACCGCCGCAATGGTCTCGAAATACGCCATCAATGCGCCAAAAGTCCTCGGGCCGACGTCGCCATGATGACGCAATGCCCATACCATAGCCGCCAGGGAATGTCCATCGGTGACTCGCATACGAAGAAAGTATACTCCAACGCCCTCAAAGTCAATCGGAATAGCCCGCCAATCAAGATTGAGATGTCTTTATGGAAATTTCCCATTAGTCGAAATACGGCCGCAGGTGTCATAAGGATGAAATATCAAACCCGACGATGGAGAGTTATACCTATGGAATCATCCTGCAACACCTGTATTCAACGGAAAACACCGATGGGAGTCCTATTTCTACTGATTTTGGCTATTCCGCTTGCTTTTACGGGATGCAAGGGAACCGAGATCGGCGGCTCATGGACCGAAAAACCGATTACGATCGACGGCGATTTTCGGGACTGGGACAACCACCCAACCCTGC
>CAZVNK010000030.1:0-1483 GCA_964628115.1 uncultured Ignavibacteriaceae bacterium
TATCAATCTGGAGCCGGGAGACTGGGAGCTTGACGATTTAATTGCCGACACCAAAAACGGCATTTTCTTCGATTCCAACAAATCCTGGTCGATCGACGACAAACGGTTGAATTTCCAGTTCGGCGTGGAATGCGCCTGGGAAATCAAGGATGGAAAACTCGGCCGAACGTTTAAAAACCTCTTGTATACCGGATTGACGCCGAAATTCTGGAATTCCTGTGATGCCATTTGTAATCGCAAGCACTGGCATGTTTGGGGGGTTCCCAATTGCGGCAAGGGTGAACCGATGCAAACGGCGCGTGTTGCGCATGGAACCTCACCGACCAGATTCCGCAAGGTGAAAGTGGGGGTGAGCAAATGATAGGAAAAGAAAAACTCTTTGAGATTTTCGACAAAGTCGTCCGAGCCGGCAAGGCGGATGAGATAGAAATCCTTTTCATCGGCAGTACCAACGGCTTGACCAGATAAGCCAACTCAACCATTCACCAGAATGTGTATGAGTCCGATGCCCAGATTATTATCCGGACGGTGTTAGGCAAAAAGGTCGGCGTGGCGGTGACCAACTCGATGGTTCTGAATGATTTAAAGGCGACACTTAAGAATTCGCTGGAAATAGCCAAGTATCAAAAAGATAACAAGCACTTCCCCGGCTTGCCGGGGCCGGCGGACTATGCCAAGATCGACACTTATTTTCAGCAGACGGCCGATTTTCAGCCCAAGGATCGCGCGCGTTTGGTGAAAAAGGTGTTTATACGCGGAAATCGTCGCAAGTTTACGATGGCGGGCGCATTCTCAACCGGTGACGGTGAAGTGGCCGTCTATAATACCAAGGGCGTGCGTTGCTATCAGCGGTTGACGGCGGCCTCGATTAATATTATAGCCATGTCGGATACTTCATCCGGATACGCCTCGGGATTGTCTCGCAATATCGACGAGATCGATCCGGTGGCACTGGCCGATGTCGCGGTGGAGAAGGCGTTTCGAACGAAAAAACCGAAACCACTCAAGGCCGGCGATTACGAAGTGATTCTGGAGCCGCCGGCGGTTGCCGAAATGATGGAATGGGTTAATTATATCGCATTCGGCTCCAAAGCTTTTGAGGACAAGACGTCGTTTATCGCTCATAATCTCGATAAAAAGGTTATGGATGAATCCATTACGATTTACGATGATGGAAACGATCTTTCCGGCATTGCCATGCCGTTCGATTTCGAAGGCGTGCCCAAACAGAAGGTGATGCTGGTCGATCGGGGAGTCCCCAAGGGAGTCGTCTTTGACCGCACCTCGGCCAATCGCACCGGCGTCAGCACTACCGGACATGCCCTTATGGCGCAAAGCCAGGGGCAAGGGGCGTTTGCTCTGAACGTGCACGTGGCCCCCGGCGATAAAACGCGGGAGGAGATGATCGCGTCGGTCGAGAAGGGGATTTTGGTAACGCGGTTTCATTATATCAACGGTTTTAGCGATACTCCCAAGGCCGTTC
>CAZVNK010000030.1:1493-4641 GCA_964628115.1 uncultured Ignavibacteriaceae bacterium
TCTGAGCGGCGTGGCCAAGAACAGCTTTTTGATCGAAAACGGACAGATCAAACACGGTATCAAGAATTTGCGGTTTACCGATTCGGTTATACGGGCGTTTTCCCAGGTCAAGGGGATTTCAAAAGATCGCCGGTTGATGCCGGCTTGGTGGGACGCAATCGGCTGTCTGACGGTGCCGACGATTCATCTGGGGTCGTTTAAATTCACCGGAACGACCGATTTTTAGATCGTAAGTCTATCAATCCATGTCAAACCCCGTCATTATCGGCGGGGTTTGTTATATAATAATGACAATGATGTGAAACTCGCCACGTTGGGAATCGTATTCAATAGTAAAACATGTGGTTTGGGAAAGGAGGACATATGACAAGCATTAAGATACTCCTGGCAGGTCTGTTTCTATTCCTGGCCGTGGTTGTTCTGTTCGTTGCCGGAGCCAGTGCGGTTCGGGCCGACGATGTCATTGTCGATATCCGTGACCTTGCCGAGGGTGATTTGGCGGTTGACGGATTTGAGATGAAAAACAAGGTCAAGGTATCGATTCACGCCATCGGGGCGGAATTAATCAAGTCGGACGATGACATGTACGCCTATGGATGGATTATCGACGCCGATACCCGTGAGCCGGTCTGGGTGATGGAACCGGAAGATACCCGACGATACAGCGGGGCGCGTTATGTGCGGGAATACGAAGATGATCTGACACTCAAACCGGGACGCTATGAAGCCTATTATTTTGTCGGACATCCCCAAATGTTTTCGGGAACATCAGTAATTATCAACGATTTTGGCGAGTTCTTCAACGAGCTGGGTGTTATTTTCGATGGACTGAATGATGATGACGTTGTGGATATTCGTACTACATCTGACGATGACATTGAAGATTTCATGTTGATCATTCGGGGGCCGGAAGATTCATTTGAGAAGTTCAATCCGGTCGAGGAACACGGACGGACAGCCATCGTGAATTTCACCAAAGTTGAAGATGATTTTTATGAGAAGAAGGGATTTACGCTCAAGAAAGATATGACCGTAAACATAATCGCGCTGGGCGAGTATTCAAGCAGTGACCGGGTATTTGTCGATTTCGGATGGATTATCAATGCCGACAACCGCGACAAAGTCTGGCAAATGGACAAGTGGAACACGTCATGGGTCGGTGGCGGTCGAAAGAATCGCGGATTTATCGGTGATGTCAGTCTTCCGGCCGGCAATTATGTGGCGGCATACTCCACCGATGAAACCCATGCTTTCGGCGAGTGGAATACCGCGCCGCCGGTCGATCCGCTTCATTATGGACTCATGATTTCAGCACAGGACGCGGACGATTTAAAATACGTCGAAGATTATGAAGATACGTTTTCGGAAGCGGTGATCATTTCGCTGACAAAGATAAGAAACAGCCGATTCAAGCAGAAGGGATTCACGCTTGAGAAGGAAACCGAGATTCACGTTTTTGCCATCGGAGAATACGGATACAGCGATGAGTTCGTCGATTTTGGATGGATAGAGAATCTCGATGAAGGCGAGGTGGTGTGGGAGATGACTGAGGATAACACCGATCATGCCGGAGGCGCAAAGAAAAACCGCAAGTTCGACGGCGTGATAACACTTCCGCCGGGCAATTACATGGTATATTACGTTACCGATGATTCCCATGCCTATCGTCGCTGGAATCAGTCGCCGCCGATCGATCGGGAGATGTGGGGAATTACCCTGTATGGTGTCGGAAAGAATTTCAATGCCGATGCGATAAAGCAGTTCGACGATTATACCGGAAGTCCCAACATGTTGGTGAACTTGACCGGTATCGGCGACGACGAAGAGGCCCGGGAGCGGTTTACACTCGATTCACCCCAGAAAATTCGTATTTCGGCGTTGGGCGAAGGCCGTAGCGGGGATATGTACGACTATGGGTGGATTGAAAACGCCGAGACCGGCGAAATCATCTGGGAGATGACTTATCGCAAGACCCGTCATGCCGGCGGGGCGGACAAGAACCGCAAGGTAAACACGACCATATTTCTTGAGGCGGGCGAGTATTATGCCTATTTCATCACGGATGGGTCTCACTCGTTTCCTGATTTCAACGCCTCTCGACCGAATACCCCGCAGAAGTGGGGCATTACCATAAGTAAGACGGACTGACGGTTTCGTCTCTTCCTTTCCCAGGCGGGATGCCACTGCATGGTATTCCGCCTTTTTAATTATCGAAAAGATTTAATTGACCGGGACCGACTCGGCGCAATTGGCCTTGACCGGGAAGGTGATCGTAATGGTGGAACCCTGACCGGGTATGGAATCGAGTTGCAGGCGTCCCTTGTGATTTTCAATAATGCGCTTGCACACCAGCAGACCGAAACCGTGGCCGGTCTTTTTGGTCGTAAAGCGATCTTTGAAAGCGCACTCCTGATGATCCCGATCGAATCCGATGCCGTTGTCTCTGATGGTCAGGGTGAAGGTGTCACCGGATTCCGCCAGTGCCGTGCGGAGGATGATGAGTCCCGCCGACTCGTCGGATTTCTCGCGAACCGCCTCGGCGGCGTTGTTGATCATGTTATAAAGCAGTTGCTGAAGCTGGCCGATGTCGACCATCGACGGTATCCGGGGAGTGTTGCTGTCAAAGGAGACACTGATATCCTGCAGATGTTTCTGTCCGCGCAGATATTCCAGAGTATTGGCGATCAGATCATTGATTTCGCATGATTCGAAATTGGCCTCCATCCCGGAGAAATCCATCAGGCCGGTGGTGAATTTCTTCATCTGATCGAGATTGCTTTTTACGGCGGCGAGGTAGCGTTCCAGTTCCGAGTAATTCTGTTTGTTGAGATGGTGTTCCATCAGCGAGACATTGCCGGAAACGACGCCGAGGAAATTGTTGAGTTCATGGCCGATCTGGGCCGACATTTCGCCTCTGGTCGCCATTCTCTCAAGTTGAATGGTTTGATCCTGTAAGTCCTTGAGACGACTGTACGCATTGCGAGAATCCTCAAGCAGGATGATATTCTCAAGCGAAATGGCAATTTGATTGGCGGTAATCTGAAGGAATTTTCGGTCGCTGTCCTTGGGCTGGTCGGCATCCTCGCCGTACCCCAGAATCAAAATACCGTGCAGTTGCGAACCGCGTTTCAGGGATATATTGACCAAC
>CAZVNK010000030.1:4651-13590 GCA_964628115.1 uncultured Ignavibacteriaceae bacterium
GAGGGATCAGCAGGTCTTTCAGTTTTTGATTGCCGTACTGTTTATAAAGCGGATGTTCTTCGAGTGATGAAACGATAATCGGGGATTCCATATCCGCCGGACAGTCCCGGAAGTAGTCGTGATCGAATTCGAAGGCGGCCTCCTCGAAATTGCCGGCTTCGAAGCCGTTCGCGGAGATGATGCCGACGGTATGTTCGGTATCTTTTTTAAAGGCGATCATGCCCCGTTCGGTTTTACCCTGAATGAGTCCGAAACCCAGAGAGAGGCGAATCAGTGATTGTCGATCACCGACGGTGTACATCAATTCATTGAGTTCGGAAAGTCGGTTAAGTTCTGAGCTGAGAGTCTTTTCGGTATTTTTTTGCTTCTTGATGACGGCGTTTTTTACTGCCTGCCGGATTTCCTTGAGTTCGAAAGGCTTCATGATATAATCATACGCGCCCTCTTTGATGGCATCCTTGGCGGTGCTCAGATTGGCATAGCCGGTCATGAAAATGACGCCGATGGAGGGGATGATGTTTCGGGCCTGTCGGGCGAGTTGAATCCCGTCGGTTTCCGGCATACGGATATCGGTAAGCACGAAGTCGAAAAACTCGCGTTCCAGTTTTTCTATGGCTTCATGGGCACTGTCGGCCAGTTCGATTTCATAACCGCCGTCCTCCAGCGCGTCGCGCGCCAGGGATAGTACGATTTCTTCGTCGTCAACAATGAGAATTCGGACAGTGCGACCGTTTATGAGTGGTGTTTCACTCAATCCGTTTTGACTTCCTTCTTGCCTAACAGGTGCATGATAACGGCCCGGAGGTCATCGAGGTCGAACGGCTTGGCCAGGCATTTCACGGCGCCGGCCTGTTGTGCCTTTTCGGCCTCCTTGTCAGGAAAGGAATCGGTCATGATAATGGGAATTTCCGGTTTGATCTTTTTGATATTCAGGACGGTTTGCAATCCCCCCATGATCGGCATGTGGACGTCGCAGAAAATCATGACAAAGTCCTCACTGCGGACCAGATCCACGCCTTCCTGACCGTTTTCGGCGGTCTTGACCCCAAAGCCGAAGTCGGTTAAAACATCCTTCAGGAGTTCCCTGATCACGGGAGTGTCGTCAATAATAAGCACTTTTTGCGTCATATTATTTCCGACCTCCGGTGGCGCAATCGCCTCCCAATGCCTTATCCACTTCGAGACGTAATTGATTTATCGTGAATGGTTTTGACAGAAACGCGTCAATCCCATAACCGACCGTGCTACTGACGGAGTGCAGACTGGAGTATCCCGAGATGACGATGACCTTGGAGTCGGGGTGGGTTTCGCGCACGAATTTTACCACTTCCTCGCCCGTCACGCGGGGCATTTTCATGTCGGTGATAATCAGGTCGAAATGTCGGTTTCTCAGAATGGTTATCGCCTCGTCACCGTCGGACGCCTTTTCCACTTCGAACTCCTCCAGGACTTCGAAAAGGAATTCGCGCATGACTTCCTCATCGTCGACGACAAGGATGGTTTTTGCTATTAATTCAGCCATTCCTGCGAATATGCTCCCACTGAGATTATTTATTATTATAGATATCGGCCGATGTCGGAGATTTCTCCAGTTGGAACACGATGGTAAAAGTGGTTCCCTCTCCGGGTTTCGACTTTATTTTCACCTCGCCGCCGTGCTCTTTGATAATCCCGTAGCTGACCGAAAGACCCAGTCCGGTTCCCTTACCCACCTCTTTGGTGGTGAAGAACGGTTCGAAGACTTTCTGCAGATTCTCTTCCTTGATACCGTGCCCCTGGTCAATGACACTGATTTCGACCGCGCCCGGGAATTCTCCCAGCGGCGGCATGTATCTGGTGTAGATGCCGATTTCCGAACCGGATTCGGAGGCGTGCATGGCATTGATGATAATATTGGTGAAAACCTGCTGGAGTTGTCCGGAGTTGCCTCTGATGTCCGGGATTACCGAAGCGAGTTCCTTGACGAGGTTGATTTGTTTCATCATCAGCTGGTGTTCGATGAAGGTCAGGGTTTCTTCCATGACCTGATTGATGTTGACATCTTCGAATTCCACCGAGTGAGACGACCGTGAGAATTTCAGGAGATTTTGCACGATGGTTTTACATCGGCGTGACTGGGTTTCGATGTCTTTCAGATACCGGCGATAGGAATCCAGGTCTTTGGTCGAGATGGATTCCAGAGTAACTTTTTCTATTTTCTCAAGCGTGAACTGCGCATAGCCCAGAATCCCGCCGAGAGGATTATTCAGTTCGTGAGCCACACCGGCGGCCAATTGACCCAGCGCGGCCATCTTTTCGGATTGAATCAACTGGTGCTGAGCCTCTTCGAGTTCCTTGGTGCGCTCGATAATTTTCTCTTCGAGGGTGCGGTTGTACTCCTCGACTTCATCCTGCGATTTTTTCAATGATTCGATCATACGGTTGAACGATTCGGCCAGCAGGCCGATTTCATCGCGCCGCCGGATTTCAACGGTTTTGGTCAGATCGCCCTTGGAAATTTTATCGGTCAAAACCACCAGCGATTCGATCGGGCGGGTGATGATACGAACAAAGGCGGTCATGATGAAAATCGCCGTGAGTACCACCAGCAATGCCAGCAGGATTGACGTGTTTTCGGATTCGTCGATTTCCTTTTTGAGATTTTCAAGTGTGACCCCGATACGCACCTCACCGATGGTTTCCATCGTGGTGGTGCCCTGAAAATCACTGGCGATCAGCCCGAGATTTTCCTTGGAGATGGTCATTCGTTCGGTTTGCACCGGGTAGCGCAGTTCGATAAACTCGCGGTCATCGGTCGTGCGATAATGGAAACGGGTGTACAGGCCGTTTTGCTCGTCATCGGTTCCGTCGGCGACGATTTCGCCTGTCTCCGGCCCGAGTTCGGGTCCGATCCGGGCCAGAACACTGTCGTCCAGATTGTGCACGGATATATAAACGACGTCGTCGGCTCTGGCGACACCCCGGATGAGATTATCCAGTTCCGAGCTTGATTCCAGGATGACTCCGTATTCGGCGTTATAGGCGAGATTGGCGACCAGAGTCTGGCCGCGTTTTTCGAGTTCATAATGATACATTTCATTTTGACGGCGGATCAGATAGCCGCTGATAATGAGCATGCTGGCCACTGTCACCACCGAAACGAGCAGAACGAATTTTTCACGCAGAGCGAAGCGCCGTATGGAACCAAAGAAGCTCATTTATAGACCTCCTTGGCGACGGCGACGAGATCATCGGGGATGTGCACGTCGATGTGTTTGGCGGTTTTCTCATTATAGTGAAACCAGATAAAGCCCGGGACGGCGACCGGGATACGCGCCGGCGATTCTCCGCTGAGGACCCGGAGGGCGATTTTACCGGTCTGGCGCCCGATGGCCGTATAATCAGAGTCCAGCGAGAAGAGCGCTCCCGATTCGACCAGATTGCGGGAGAATCCCATCAACGGTTTGGCGTTGCGCAGAGTATTCAGCAGGATGAACCGGGTGGATCGGGGAGTGAATATGCCGCCGTCGGCGACCGACCAGATACCGTCCACCTGCCGATTGAGCTGATCAAGAGCGGTGGGGATGTCCTTCTCGGAGGCGACCTCCATCGCGATCAATTCCAGATTGGCCGCTTTGGCCAGCGCCTTCGCGGGCGGGATCAGATTGGCGGTTTCGGCGGTATAGAGTACGCCGATGGTTTTCAGATTCTGAATAACCCGCTTGAAATAAGTGAATTGAATATTGAAGGGGATATCCAGCGAGGCTCCGGTGATGTTTCCGCCGGGATGTTGCAGAGAATTGACGAAACCCGATGTTTCGGGATTCAGCACGGCGGAAAAGATAATCGGGACATTGGTAATCCGATCCGAAACGGCCTTGGTGGCGTGCGATCCCACTGTCAGAATCAGGCGCGGTTGCAGGTTTTTAACGCTACCGATTTCAACATCAATTTCGGATGCCGTGGTGGTCAGCAGGAACTCGTGGAACTCGCATGAGGTCGAGGACTTTTCAATCGTGCTTTTAATGCCGCGAATGGTGCGCAGGGTGGAATTCAGACTGTCGGAATAAACGATTGCGAGTTTGAGATCGGCGGCTCGAACCTGAGACATTATCGATATCGATAGCAGGATCATCCCCAGATATATACTGAATATAATCACCTTACGATATGGCATATGTATCCCGTGAGTTTTAATACCGTGATGTCACACTGCGGTTTTGCTGTCTCTTTTTAGCCATTTTGCATCGCTCTTTTTCATTATCGGGTGGGAAAGGCAAAACTTAATGCCGCCGGGCGTTTCAAGTCGATTTTGTCGTCAAATATCTGAAATACGACGGATAAGAGTATTTACCGTTTGGCGGTAAAGTTAAAGAGCAAGCGGACGATACATTGAACGATACCGAAAGTAGTATCGAAAGCGGCCATTAACGTTTGCAAACGAGATAAACAAATCGACAAGCTCGAGTAAATAAGTATCCAATTAATATGGTACGGAGGTATACCTTGAGTACACGTGTGAAACTAATCCTGTTAATTCCCGCCTTGTTCAGCTTGATGCTGCCTCCGTTGTTGATGGCGGGAACGACCGGCAAGATTGCCGGTGTCGTGGAGAACGTAAAAACCGGAATGGAGATACCCGGCGCCACGATTCGTATCGTCGGGACGGATTTTGTCACCGAAACCGACGTTGACGGAGAGTACTTCTTCCTCAATCTGCCGGCGGGGACATACACGCTTTCGGTTTCCGTCATTGGATTTCAAACCCTGCATAAGGAAGACGTTCGGGTTCTGCTTGATCTGACCACGCCGGTCGATTTCGAAATCGAACAAGTCGACATTCCCCTGAAACGGCAGGTCAAGGTTTACGCGGAACGCCCGCCCATCCAGCGCGATCTGACCGCGTCGCGGTCAATTGTCACGTCGGATCAGCTGGCGTACATTCCGAACTCCGGCAGTATCCAGTCGGTTCTGACGAACATGGCGGGCACCGTGGTCGACCGCAACAGCAGTATTCACGTGCGCGGCGGCCGCACCGGCGAAGTGTCGTATTTCTATGAAGGCTTTTCCATTAAGGATCCCTTCACGGGTAACGCGGGACTGCGGGTTATGCCCGACGCGGTCGAGGAAGTCAACCTGACCTCGGGCGGTTTTTCGGCCGAGTACGGCGAAGCCCTGTCTGGTATTGTCAACGCGGTGGGCAAGGACGGCTCCAAGGATTATCACGGAAAGATCAAGGCCTATGACGGCGCCACGCATTCGTACGATGTCAACACCGGTTCCTTTGGCGATCTGAAGCGAACCAGCAACAACGCGGTATCGTACAATCTGTCCGGTCCGGTGCCGTTGTTGTTCGGCGGCAATCGCGCGAATTTCTTCGTCGCCAGCGAATATTGGCAGGACGATGGGTATTTGCCGCATAATCGGGTCGAAACCTGGACCCATACCGCCAAGGTGAATGTCCAGCCGACGTCCAACCTGAAATTCACCGGTATCGGCAGTTATTATTCCGGTGAGGGACAGGTGTACTATCATCGCGACGTCAACGGCATTTCCTACGATTTCAATCTCGACGGTTTGGGAAAGACCGAGGCGGAATCGTATTTGTACGGTTTCAAGAGCAATTATAACTTCAGCAAGAAATCGATTGCGACGTTTTCATACAATCACTTCTACACCGAACGCCGCACGGCGCCGGAAGCCTTTTTCGATCTCTATTACACCGAGTGGCCGGGCTATTCGGTTGACGGGGAAGGCAATTACAACGGCACGATCGACGACGACAACTACCTGGCCTCGTCCGACTATTTCAATGTCGGATTCACTTCGGATGACGATTTCGATCCGTATTACAGCTATCGAGCCACGAAGTACGACGCCTTTTCGGCCAGCGTGACCAGCCAGCTGAACAAGTACAACGAGTTTCGTATCGGCGCCGAGTATCGCACGTACGACGTGAACTGGGACATGAAGCAGTTTTACAACTCCAATCCGTACGGCGAGACCTATTCGCATGAGCCGACCTACGGCGTCGTGTATTTCCAGGACAAGCTGGAACTGCGAGATTTTATCATCAATGCGGGTCTGCGCTGGGATTACATGAATTCCGAAGTCGATTACTGGACGCTGAGTTTTGTCGACGGCGACGTCATACGAACGCCGGCGAGTTCGAAGTCCAAGTCTAATTTCTCGCCCCGACTCGGGGTTTCGCATCCAATTGCGGAAAACACCATTATCCGGTTCAACTACGGCTTGTATTATCAGGTTCCCAACTATACCTATATGTATACCAACATGGAAGCCGAAGTCAACACCGGTTTGCCGCTGGTCGGCAATCCCGACCTGGAACCGGAGCGGACCATCGCCTACGAACTGGGTGTCAACCACATGATGAGTGATGACTGGCGTCTTGATATCACTACCTATTTCAAGGATATCGAGAATCTGGTCGCCACCCGTTCCATCGGAGTATACACTAATGACGTGACACAATTCGTCAACGAGGACTATGGTTCGGTCAAGGGCTTCGATATTACGTTGGAAAAAATGGCCACCGGCAACTTCTCCGGGACACTGGTGTACAGCTACATGGTTGCCAAGGGTAATTCCTCGTCGGCGTATGAAGGCTATTACAATTATATAGGTAACGACTCGACGCCCGACAGTCCGATCAAAGAATATCCGCTGGACTTCGATCAGCGTCATACCGCCATGTTAAACCTGTCCTACCGGGTTCCGGGCGACTGGCACGGCAATTTCCTCGGCATGAAGATTCCGGGCGCGTGGGGAATCAACGCGATCGGCCGTTACGGCTCCGGTATGCCGTACACCATCACGGATGAATCGGGGAATTCCGCAAGCGTCAATGACGGTCGCCTGCCGGCCTATTACTCGGTCGATATGCGGTTTTACAAGAACCTTTTCCTGCCGCGTAGTGAGAACTATTTCTCCTTCTTCGTGGAAGTGGAGAACCTGTTCGACCGTCGCAACGTGATCAACGTATACAGCAACACCGGTTTGCCGGACGACGATAACCGGCTTACCCAGGGTGATCCCGACGGTGACGGTCCGGTGACGGTGGAAGACGTTAACCGGTATTATTCACTTCTGGCAAAAGATCCGACCAATTACTCGTCCCCCCGGACGGTCCGACTTGGTTTTGAATTTAATTTCTAAAGAGGCAGATTATGGACAAGAAAAAAACACGGATATTGCTTGGCGGATTGCTCCTGCCACTTGTACTGATATGTACTGCCGGTGATCTTTATGCCAAGGCAATGCAAGCATCCTACCCGCCCGTCGAGGTGTGGGATCAGGTCATCCATAACAAGGGGAACATCGCCACGACCGTCGACAATTTCGGTTTGATCGGCGGATACTGGAATACGACGCTTCCGTCCGGCGAGTGGCCCCGCAACTCAGGCCACAATTATATCGCCGAGATCAAGTTCTGGATGGGCGCGATCACGGGATCTGATACCATCGTAGCCAATACAGAAGACGACTTTCAGCCGATCCCCTCGCTGGTGTCCGACCTGGAAACGTATGAAATCAGAATTTCGACCGACACGACCACGTATGATTATTCCACCACTGACACGACCGGCCTGGGACTGGGCAATCCGGCATTCGGCTGGCGAGTCTGGAACAATGACAGCGCCGACTGGGTGTACAACCAGATCTATTCGCAGGCCGAGGAGGAGTTCTTCCCCGGCGGCCCGACCGGTTTACAGCAATCGGTGTATCGTTTCGACGACGGTTTGACCTCGCCCAACCTCGGTCTGGAGGTATCACAGTCGATTTATCAGTGGAATTACTGTTATAATGAGGACCTGCTGTTCGTGGTGATGGAAATCACCAACGCCTCCGAGGTCGATTATCCGGAATTCGCCTTTGCGATTTACTGTGATTTCGATATCGGCGGTCCGGACGCCAACGGTGAAAACGGCCGTCTGGATGATCTGGTTGCCTTCGATTCGACTGAAAACCTGGCCTGGACTTATGACAGAGACGGCAAAGATGCCGGCTGGGGACCGTTGGTAACTACCGGCATTATGGGCACCAAATATCTCGAGACGCCGGACGGAATCGGTATGACCGCATTTCGCACCGGACAGTGGGAAATGGTGTACAATATCAACGACGCCGCCAAATTCGATCTGATCGATGTCGAAGAGTTCGATGAATCGCCCGCCGCGACCGATCAGTACTATCTTCAGTGCACGCGGGGAATCGATCTGACTGCGGGCAAAACAGTCCGCGTCGTCTTTGCGATCATTGCCGGCGAGGATGAAGAGAATTTTTACGAAAACGCCGCGATGGCGCAGACGCTGTATGACAACTATTTCGTGGGGCCGCAACCGCCGGCGACGCCGACTTTGCAGGTCCAGGCCGGTGACGGCAAGGCATACCTGAACTGGAACGACACCGCCGAAACCAGTGTCGATCCGTTGAGCGGCGAACAGGATTTTCTGGGATACAAGCTGTACCGTTCGACCAATCAGGGCTATACCTGGGGTACGCCTAATTACAATACGGGAAACGATTGTCTGGAAGTCGATTATAATCCGGTTGCGGCCTATCAGATCGATAGCGTGGGCGATCTTGTCCAACATTCCTATGTCGACACCGGTCTGACCAACGGCAAGGAATACTGGTACTGCCTGGTGGCATATGACACCGGCGATTCCACCGTTCCGATTGATGAATTGCAGAACGGGTTCGGCGATGCCGATGCCGATATCAACGTGGTGCGGGTAACTCCGCGAAGTGACCCGGCCGGATTTTACGATGCCTATTCGACTTTGGAACATCAGTTCACCGGAGTCGGGGAACCGTCAGACGGTATTGTGTATCCCATTCGCTTCAATGAATATGAGGTGGAGGGGCCGAATTATGCGGTCGTCTTCACCGAAACCGATTACCAGACCTACTGGCATCTGATCGATGTCACCAATGAT
>CAZVNK010000031.1:0-13575 GCA_964628115.1 uncultured Ignavibacteriaceae bacterium
CCTTCGCGGAAAAGCTGGGTCTGGAAATCGAGGGCGAGATAAAAGGACAGGGCGTCGGCAATTTGGTGGACGTGTCGTTTGCCACGTTACCGCCGTACAGTCTTCCCGGTCTGGAATTCGCCGAGCAGAAAGTTGCCGTGATCGATATCGGCTGGCTGTTTTTCCAGTCTTTGGGACTGGACGTCGTCGGTATTCTGGGATATGATTTTCTTTCACGGGTGGTGACCAAAGTCGACTATGCCAACGAATTGCTTTCGTTTTATCATCCCGACAGCTTCTCATTCAAGGGCGAGGGATCGACCGTTATCGAAGCGCCGGTTGCACAGTCCAATATGTTTTCTCTACCGATGACGGTCGACGGCGTGTACGAAGGCAAGTGGAATTTCGATCTGGGCGCATCCGGCACCAGTTTCCATTATCCATTCGCCAAAAGTCATGGTTTTCTCGAACGCGATGGTATCGAGCGGATGTCGTTCGGGGCGGGTGGAAGTTCGCTGAGCCGCACCGTGCCATTCGATTCGCTGATTTTTGTCGGACACACGTTCTCCCGGCCGCTGATGTCGTTCCCCCTGCAGGAGGGGAAAGGGGCGTTTGCCGGTGAGTCATTGATCGGTAATCTCGGCAATGACATCCTGCGGCGGTTCGTGATCCACATGGATTATAAGAAAGAGTGGATTTATTTCGAGAAGGGCGATGATTACGATCGCGAATTTCCGATTGACAAAAGCGGCATGCAGTTGATGTACAATCAAGACACCGCCATGTACGTATTCTTCGTTTCCGATGACACTCCCGCGCAGAAGGCCGGATTTATGGCCGATGACGTGCTCGTGGCGGTCAATGATATCAATACGAAAAACCTGAACGGGATTATCGCCGTGCGCGCATTGTTGCGTCAGGATGAGGGTACCAAACTGAAATTCGATATCCTTCGCGACGGCAAACCGAAAACCATCAAGCTGACACTGAAGAATTTGTATGACTGATAGCGGACGCTACCGTCTGCACTAGCCTCCATTCAAAGGCCGGGGTGGGGATTCGTTCCCACTCCGGCCAATTATTTTTGTGCGATACTATTCGTGTTTCCACTTGTGGGGTTGAATCATGCTTTCCGGGGCGAGAAGCTTGTCCAGCTCGTCCTGTGAAAGCAGGTTTTTCTCCAACACCAGATCATACACGCCGCGTCCGGTTGCCAGCGCCTCTTTGGCCAGCATGGTGCAGGTTTCGTACCCCAGCGCAGGATTAAGGGCGGTCACCAGCCCGATACTGCGTTGTACCATCATCCGGCACCGTTCCTCATTGACCGTGATCCCGTCGATACACCGATGTTGCAAAGTCACCATGCCGTTTTTCAGCATCTCGATCGATTCGAACGTACTCTGCGCGATCACCGGCTCCATGACATTGAGTTCCAACTGACCCGCCTCGGCCGCGAGCGCGACGGTCAGGTCGTTGCCGATGACTTTGAATGCGATTTGGTTGACCACTTCGGGAATGACCGGGTTGACCTTGCCGGGCATGATCGACGATCCTGGTTGCATGGCCGGAAGATTGATTTCGTTGATTCCGGCGCGTGGCCCGGACGAGAGCAGGCGCAGGTCGTTGGATATTTTCGACAGTTTGAGCGCGAGTCGTTTGATCGCTGAGGAGTACATTACGAACGCCCCGGTATCCTGAGTCGCCTCGACCAGATTCTCCGCGAGGGTTACCTGCAGGCCGGTGATGGTGCGCAGATGCTTGATGACTTTGGCGGAATATTCCGGGTCGGCGTTGATACCGGTGCCGATGGCGGTTCCGCCCATGTTGACTTCGAGAAACAGATCGGCGTTGTCCTCGAGCCGTTCGATTTCCTCCTCAAGGGTTGCCGCGTCCGATTCCAATTCCTGCCCAAGCGTCATCGGGACGGCATCCTGAAGCTGGGTGCGCCCCATTTTGATAATGGAGGTGAACTCCACGGCTTTGGCATGAAATGACTCGGACAACTGCCGGAGTACTTCCACCAGTTCCCTGTTACTCATGATAAGCGCGATTTTCAGCGCGGTTGGGTAGGCGTCGTTGGTGGACTGCGAAAGATTGACATGGTTGTTGGGATGGCAGTAGCGATACTCGCCTTTTTCATAGCCGAGAATTTCCAGCGCGCGGTTGGCGATCACCTCGTTGGCGTTCATGTTGGTGGAGGTTCCCGCGCCGCCCTGAACCCTATCGACCCCGAAGTGCACGTGATAGCGGCCGTTGATGATTTCATTGCAGGCTTGTACGATGGCATCGGCCACCGGTTGCGAGAGCAGTCCCAGTTCGTAGTTGGCTTTTGCGGCGGCCATCTGGACCATTGCGAGCGCCTTGACCAGATTCGGGAAATGGGTCAGCGATATGCCGCTGATATTGAAATTCTCCAAAGCCCGCAGGGTTTGAATGCCGTAATAAAACTCGTACGGCACCTCGCGGTCTCCGAGCAGGTCGTGTTCATGGCGGGTACGCCCGGAGATGTACTGCGCGGCGACATTGACCACCCGTGTGCTGGCCTGGCGGATACGTCGCGAAATCACCCGCGCCACCCGCGAGAGGACTTTCATGCCGATGGCGGGACGTTCGGCGCATAGCGCGCGGAACGCATCGCGGCTGATGGCGAACACGGTGGTGTTCAGCAGTGCCCGCGATGAGGTCGAATGCGGGTAATCATCCATCAGCGCGCCCTCGCCGAGAAAGTCGTACTTGCTGAAAAAGGCGAGACGGTTTTCCTTGCCGAGCGCCGCTTTTTTGAACAGCTCGATTTCGCCCGTATATATAATGTACAGTCGTTTGCGCGGGCTGTTTTCCTCGAACAGAAAATCGTTCGATTCGAGTTCGATGACTTCGACTCTATCGACAAATAACTCGCGTTCCTCGTCGTCTAAATCCTTAAACAGTTCGATCTGCGCGATGAATTCTTTGATAACTCTGGTTTCCATTCTTTCACCCCAAATATAACGTTCAGGCCGGTATAGTAAGACAGATCGGTTAAGATGGCAAGCAGAATGAGGGGAGATTGTTTTTAAATGACAATTATATCTGAATCCCGAAGATATATATCAACGTGTAATAAGTGCCGACCAGGATGAAAATCGCGCCGGTGATCCGTCGCGCCCATTTTTCAAAGAGGGTCAGCCGGTTGAAGATCGCGGCAAGATAGCGGGTCCCCATCGCCACCACGAAAGCAAACAGGATTACCGGCAGGGCGGTGCCGATCCCGTAAAGCGACGGAAGCAAATACCGCGAGCCGTGCTTGATCGAAAGCGGCACCAGCGAACCGAAAAAAAGCGCCGCCGATACCGGACAGAACGACAGGGCGAAGATGATTCCCAGAAGTCCCGCGCCCCAGACACCGTATCCGGCGACACGATTCTGCATGTTCTCGCTCAAACCGAATCCGGGAAGTCTCAATGGAAGCAGTTCCAGAAGAAAGACGCCGACCAGAATCAATACCGGACCGAGAAATTGATTGATATGCGTTTGCAGATAATAAGACAGATCCGGGATTGACAGAATTCCGGCGACCATGATAATGCCGAGTACGAGATACGCCAGCATGCGGCCCAGCATGTACAGAAGTCCCGACATCAGTACCAGGTGCGGGGTGCCGACCCGTTTGCCGATGTACGAAATCGCCGCGATATTGGTCGCCAGCGGGCAGGGGCTGATCGATGTCAGAATACCCAGCCAGATTGCCGAGACGATGCCGATCCAAAGAGACTCCACGCGTTATTCCTTCGTTGCATGCATAAAGGCGTGAAGTTCTTCGTTGATGTAAGCCATGAAATCATTTTTGTCGTTAAGCAGGGTCCAGACCTTGTCCAGATTTTTCCATGCGAGTTCTTTGCCGTCTTTCATTTTCGACAGCACCACCGACTTGGTATACAGTTGATAGTCATTGATAAAATGCTTGTGTTCATCCTCGTCGATATTGACCACTTGCCATTGAAGTGCGCCGGATTTTAGATCATCTGGAAATCCGCTTTCAATCGCCTCCTGCGTGTATGATTCGATCTTTTTGCATGATACACAACGCCGGTTGCCGTGAAAATAGTACGCGATCACCTGCGGTGAAAATTCCGTCCGTTCGACAATAACAGAATCAGCCCGTTCCACCGCATTGGTGTCCGCCGGCGCGATTGTTTTCTCTCCCGCAAGGCAAAACACCGTCATGACAGTCAGAATGGAAATGAATATAATCGTACGCATCACAGTATCCTTTCGATTGAACATCGGCGTAGTCTATGCCAGCAGTTTTTTCAGTTCTTCCACCGACGGCACTTTGCCGACGATTTTCACGACGCCGTCGATTACCAGCGCGGGAGTCATCATCACCCCGTACCCGGTGATACGGTTGATATCGGTCACTTTTTCAAGAGAATAGTTCAGCCCGATTTCTTTGGCGGCCTGATCGGTCACATCGGCCAGCTTGCTGCATTTGGGACAACCGGTTCCGAGAATTTCGATTTTCTTCATGATCAATTCCTGCCGTTTTTCACTTTGTAAATAATAAGGAGTTATTTGCTTCCCATTAAGTAAACGCGGGTTGTTACCCAGTTGGCCAGCATGGTTATGATGCCAAAGAGCATCGTTCCGATACTGAGTAGTGCCCATCCCGACATAATATTACCCACCACGCATCCGGTGGCGAAGGCGGCCCCGATTCCCACCATCACTCCACCCAGCAGGGCAAAGAGCATTTCATCCGGAGGTTTCGGAAGTAGCTTTGTCTGTCCCGACATTCGAGCCGAAAGCCATGATCCCGCGACTAGACTGACAATAAGCGCCACCAACCACCAGACTACTTTTTTCCCGGATTGCATCGGTTTTTGTCCGGCATTCAAGTTCAATGCGGTCGTAGCTTTTTCGGGTGAGGGGGGATTTGATTGATATACATGAGTGAAGTCGGCATCGATAAGGAGCAACTCCGCCTGCATGACACCGTGCGTAACTCCCAGCGGGTAGTTTCGACCGCTGGCCGCCGAGGATAAGTAAGCCGGGATCATCAATAATCCGATTGCAAGACCCGCCACCCAGGGTTTCCATGCATGGGTCATAATCCGTTCCCAGGAAAGTGATTCAGTCGATGCGTGTTTTTGCGTGTTTCCGTATTTTACCCGGTAGATGATAATACCGAATACGGTCATGAGGCCGATTATCACTGTCGTCAGCCAGAACGGAATGCCCAGAACATGATCGAGAGTTACCACTCCACCATCGGACATCTTAACGATAATGTTTTTAGAGACGGAATGAATCCCGTGCAAGGGACCGAATTCCACGATCATGACTCCGATCGGGATTCCCAATAATGCAATCATGGAATTTAGATTGCCGGTTCCGGCCTTGTATAAACATCCGCTGACACATCCGCCTGCCAACACCATCCCGACGCCGAAGACAATGCCGCCCGCGATATAGCTGATATATCGTAATGGTTTCGGATTTAAAGTTACAAAGCCCAGCAAATCAAGCGCCGCAAAACCGAGCATCGCGACGACGATCACCGTCCACAAACCCAATAATTTACTACGATCCCTGAACATTATGGCCTCACTGAAGGCCGATGATCCGCACAAATCACCTTTTTGAAGAAAAAATCCGAATAATATGCCAATCGGGATTGCGGTTAACACCCAGGTTTTAGTTGCAAAGGCAACAATGGTTGCCGTTGTGATAACCATGAGACCGATCATTGCATAGACCTGCCAGTTGATCCTATGTGGTGTCATTACGCAATTCCTTTATTGATGTATGATATCCTGTAATCATGTATATCATTATAGCGCGCCGAAGATCAGGCCGGATAGCGTGGCCATAACAATCACCAGCGCAACGAAAACGACAGTTTTTTTAGTCCCCATCACCGAACGGATTACCAGCATGTTCGGAAGCGACAGCGCCGGGCCGGCCAGAAGCAAAGCCAGCGCGGGGCCTTTGCCCATGCCGTTGCCGATCAAACCCTGCAGGATCGGAACCTCGGTCAGAGTCGCGAAATACATAAACGCCCCCGCCACCGACGCGAACAGGTTGGCGCCGATGGAATTGCCGCCGACTGATGCACTGATCCAGTCGGAGGGAATCAATCCCTCGCCGCCGGGACGTCCCAGAAGAAGCCCCGCGATCAGAACACCGCCGAATAAAAGCGGCATGATCTGTTTGGCAAAACCCCAGGTCTGCGAAAACCATTCGCCTGATTCTCCCTGATCGCGTGCGGTGACAACGGATAGTCCCAGAATCGCCACGGCAAAAGCCATCAGGGGCTGATCGGGGAATACTAGTGCAAGGACTGCCGTGGCGACTCCGATGATCAATATGTATATCATTCTGATTTTGAACCATAACACCAGCATCACCGCCAGACCGATTGCCGATGCCGCAGTCAACATCCACTTGATCGAATATATCGCATGCCAGAAACCCTCGGTACTATCAGGTTTTCCCCAGTTGGCGAAAACCAGAATGGCAACCATTGACGCGAAGTACATCACGTTTTGCCCGAGCGGTCGGGAGGAATCCTCGGTCGTTACCGGCGCAGGGGCGGCTTTTTGCTGTTCCTCTTTTCTGAAAATGAATTGCATGAGCAAACCGATGACAATGCTGAACAGCACCGCTCCAACGGCGCGGGCGATGCCCAGTTCCAAACCGAGAATACGCGCCGTGAGAATGATCGCGAGGACGTTGATCGCCGGCCCGGCATATAAGAACGCCGTTGCCGGTCCAAGCCCCGCTCCCATGCGATATATCCCGGCAAACAGCGGAAGAATCGTGCAGGAGCACACTGCCAGAATCGACCCGGATACCGAAGCGACGCCGTACGCCAGTATCTTTTTTGCCCCGGCGCCGAGATATTTCATCACCGATTCCCGTCCGACGAAAACCGCAATCGCCCCGGCAATGAAAAATGCCGGAATCAGACAAAGTAGAACGTGCTCCCGGGCGTACCATTGAGTAAGATACAACGCTTCCATGACGGCGTTTTCCATCCGTGTCGAATCGGCAGGCAGGTAATAGAATACCAGAAACACTCCCGCAATCCATGCCAGCGGTTTCCATTCGGATTTCCAGTGCATGGTCATATCGGAATTCCCGATCGCGACTGCTCGTCGATATTGAGTTTGATTACGGTTTCCACGCAGGAGAAAAAGTTCAGCACGCAGGGGACGCGCAGAGCGTAAAAGACCTGACCACGTTTGTCGGCGCTGATAATACCGGCGTTTTTCAGAACCGAAAGATGGCGCGAAACCGTCGAGATGTCATCGCCGATCATGTCGGTCAGTTTGCAGACACATTGCGGAGCCTTCGCCAGTTGATCGACAATAAACAGCCGGGTGGGATGAGCCATTGCCTTGATAATCCGGGCGCGGTTTTCATATTGTTTTTTCATGTCATTATTCATACGCAATATCCTTGTTGTATATTTGGCAAAATATACAAATACGCAAGTTTGTCAAGTTTTATTTCGACACGCTTTCAATTCTCATCTGTATTCTGATGTAAGCCGGCTGAATCCGGGACGGTTAGTTATTGACAATTTCCTGTCATACATTACATTATACTGTGTCGGGGGACATTATAGGCCGAGTACATTTCAGCATTCGCCGACAGGTGGGCATAGGTTGGGCTTCCCGGCGGCGGTGATTTCAGGAGGTTTTTATGCCGCATAGATTTGCATCGAGTTTTCACAAAAGGGATTTTGTCTCCGGGAGTGTTTTTACCCGACTGATAAAACGAGCGGGATTGCTGTTATTGATGATCATGCCGGGTATCCTGATGTCTGTCTCATATGCCCACGCCGAACTGGCAACGGATGCGGAGATGAGGAACGTCTGCCGGAATATGTTGACGTACAGCACTTTTAACAACGGTATCTGGGCGGAATCGTCAGCACCGGAAATCGTCTCGACTCAGGATATTTTCGATGACGGCGTCCTGCTGGCACGTTGTTATGATATCGCCCCACAAGGATTCGTGATCGTCCCGACACTTAAGGAAATGTCGCCGGTCAAGGCGTATTCGGCCGAGAGTAATCTGGATATGAATGCCGAGGACGGTTTCGCGGTATTGATTCGCGAGGTGCTCCGCGATCGGTACGAAGATTTTTCTCGTTTTTACGGCAGTCTTGACGTATCCGCATCGGAAAAAGGCGAATCGCTGTTTGATCCGATTCATCGCGAGGCCTGGGATCGGTTCGCTGTTGACAATACCGATTTTGCTTTGGCGTTGGCCCAAACCAAAGCCGTCGGTGATTCCGCCGGACCGTTGATAACCACCGCCTGGCATCAAAATGCGCCGTTCAACAATCTCTGTCCGATGGGAGACGGAGACCGTTGCGTGGTCGGGTGCGTGGCGACCGCGGCGGCCCAGATATTGTGGTATCATGCCTGGCCGCCGGCCGGTTTCAACGGTCGTCGCTATTTGTGGTACGGTGATCAATCCTGCGGTGCGGTGGGGACGCAGCAGTTCATTTCCGCGAATATGTCCGACAATTACGAGTGGACGAATACGATCGCGAACTGGGAGGAAATTTGCTACGAAACCGGGGTCGCATTCAGTATGGATTACGGGGCCTGTGGCTCTGGTGCATATACCAGCAACGCCACCTGGATATACCCTTGGTATTTCGGATACAAGGACATCTGCGAAAACCTCAATCGCCCCGATTTCAATCCCGAACAATGGTTTACGATGTTGAAAAACGAAATCGACGCCAATCGTCCCGTATTGTATACGATTTATCGTCATGCCATTGTGGCCGACGGATGGAAGTTTATCGACGGTCAGTTTTATTATCACATGAATTACGGTTGGGGTGGAGGTTCGTTTAATGCCTGGTATACTCTGGATCATCTGTACTGTCCGTGGGACGGTTGCTCCATAAGCTGGGAAACGATGGTGCGATTTATCGAGCCGGACCGACGGGCAATGTTTTTCGCCGACACGATTATCGGGTATGTACCGATGGAGGTATCGTTTACCGGCATATCCGATCGTTCGGTAACCGGGTGGACCTGGGACTTCGGCGACGGGACAAAATCCACCATCAGCAATCAGGCGGTGAATCACACGTACACGACCGTGGGGCCGTTTGACGTATCCCTGACGGTGCATTCCGATTCCGGCGATTATACCTTGGAACGTAGCAGTTATATTTACGCCGTTGATGATTCACTGATAGCCGGGACGGCGCGAGGACAGGCGGGAGGTACGGTCGAAGTCACCATATCGGGACGGAACACGCTTCCGCTTGAAATGATCAAGATTCCGGTCGAGTACGGCGGCGATTTAAAACTGGTTTTCGATTCGTTCTCTACGGCGGGATGCCGGACCGAGTACTTCGAATTACAGCAGTTGATTCATCAGGATCCGTTCAACAAACGGCTGACCCTCTCCCTGAAAGCGCCGTCTTTCGGATATAATCCGTTTCTCGAACCGGGTTCCGGCGATTTGGCGAAACTGTATTTCACGCTGGCATCCACTGCGGTGAACGGGCAGGAGACGACGCTGGAAATGGACGGCTATGCCAATTATCTGCCGACCATCAACGGCAACCTGTTCGGTGAAGTGCACATTCATAATACCATTGCCGTTGCCACCGGAGTCGTGACCGTCGATATGATCGCCGGTGACGTCAACGATGATGACGCAATGAATCTGCTCGACATATTGTACCTGATTTCATTTCTGTATAGCCACGGGCCTGATCCGGTCTCGTTCGAAGCCGGAGACTACAATGCCGATTCGGCGATCAATTTACTGGACGTTCTGGCCATGATCGAGGCGATATACTGATAACGATATCTCCGATATTCAAGACACAAAAGGCCGGCGATTTGCCGGCCTTTTTTTATCCCCGCCGGTCATGACAAGTCATGCTTGACAAAACGTCATTACTCATTATATTAGTTATGCCGAAGGGGTTATTCTGCCGCCAACTGTATGAAAACAGAGGGTGGTAGTATGTTATTTTCATTTTTTTCTCCGGTTTTTCGTCTCGCGTTTGTTCTCATTGTATGTTTATCATTGACTTCCGCAGTTCAGGCGGAACGTCCTTCCGATTTGGAAGTTGATCGGGTTTGCCATAACTGGGTGGCGTATGTCGCATTCCACGGTGCGGGATGGGCGGATATCGATGATGTCGTCATCGAATCCATGCGTCCGATTTCGGTCAATGACACCGTGATGGCGTATTACGCCGAAATAGCTCCGCAGGGATATGTTCTGGTACCGGCCCTGATGGAATTGGCGCCTATTATGGCCTATTCCGATAAATATCGGGTTGATTGGGAATCCGACGTGGGACAGGCGGCTCTGCTTCGAGAGGTTTTGGCCTTTCGTATGAAGATTGTTGTCGAGACCTACGGTTCGCTTGAAGCCACCTCCCCGGACAAGGGTGATATGCTTCAAACCGCCGACAATCGCGCGGCATGGAAACGATTCTCCGTTTCATCCGACGAATTCACAGGGGAATTGTCAACCAAGAATCCCGACGACTATCGCAATGTCGGGCCGTTGTTGACATCGGTATGGCATCAATACAGCCCCTATAATCTGTTGTGTCCCGATGGGGACGGCGATAGGTGCGTGGTCGGTTGCGTGGCGACATCGGCGGCCCAGATTTTAGATTACTATGAATGGCCGCCGGAGGGATATGGTACGCGGCAATACTATTGGGTCGGGGATTACTCCTGCGAAGGAAGTTCGCCGGGGGAAATGCAATTTGCCGATTTAAACGACGCCTTTGACTGGGATAATATTCTCGATGAATGCGAGGATGCCAGTCCTCTGGATGAAATTAACGCCATGTCTGAATTATGCTATGAAGTGGGCGTGGCTTACAGTATGGACTATGGAGCCTGCGGTTCTGCCGCCTTTACTTCGGATGGTGAAACGATATATCCCGACCGTTTTCGGTATCTAGATCAGATCGAGCGTCATGATCGGAAGAACACGACTCAGCAGTACTGGTCGGATATGATAGAGGCTGAGATCGAAGCGGGGCGTCCCATTCATTACCAAATTCATACGCATGCCATTGTCTGTGATGGCTGGCGGGAGCTTGGCGGATTCCTGCAGGTTCATATGAATTACGGTTGGGGTGGCCCGCAGAATATGTGGTATACCATCGACCAGTTGCATTGCCCGTGGGAGGGATGCGACTACATGAAAGAATTAATGCTGACCAATATCGTACCGGACAAACGGGCGGTGATAAACGCCGACACGACCTGGGGACAGGTACCGCTCGACGTGCAGTATACCGGAAGCAGTTCTTTCGAAACGGTCGATGACTGGAATTGGGTGTTCGGCGACGGTGACGCATCGGGTCTTCAATCTCCTTTGCATACGTACACCGAGCCCGGATGTTTCGATGTCAGTCTGTATGTGGTCGGTGACGGTGATGTCGGGCATTATCCGACCGTGGATTACATTATTGCTCTGGCAGATACGCTGAGCAGTTTGGACTGTCAGGCCGAGGCCGGACAGACGGTGGAAGTGAGTGTTTATGCGTCCAATACGCTACCATTGGACAATATGAAATTCCAGGTGTCGTATTCGGGCGATTTGATGCTTAATTTCTCGTCGTTTTCCACTGAAGGATGCCGGAGCGATATCTTTGATGTCAAATCGCAGGTGCATCTGGATACTTGGAATCGGCGAATGTCGTTCAATTTTTATAATTCGTCCGAAGAATCCCCCAGTTTGGAACCGGGAAGCGGCGTGATTGCCAAGCTGTATTTTGCGGTCGCCGGATCGGCCCAGTCGGGTCAGTCCACCACTCTGACGCTTGACGGGTACGGATCTTATACTCCATTGTTCAATGGATCGATACTCGATTATGTGCCGATTCTGAATGCCGGAACGGTGTCCATTGCCAATTCTTTTGTTTGCGGTGACGCCAATGGAGATGAAGACATCAATTTGCTGGATATTTTGTATCTGATAGATTTCGTATACGGTTCTCCCACGGGGCCGGCGCCCGAGCCTCCGGAGGCGGGTGATGTTGACGGAGACAGTGCCTGTAATTTGCTGGATATACTCTATTTAATAGATTACTTGTACGGCAATCCGACCGGTCCGGCGCCGGTTTGTCCCTAAAACGTCGGAAATGTAACACCTGTCCGAGAAAAAAGTGAAAGATTATCGCGCTCAGGTCTACTTATCAGGTAGACGTGAGCGCGATTATGTATAACATGAATTACCGATACCATTCACTGATACTATTAACGGCCGGCCCGGGTGTAGACCTGTACATCTTATGGGTAATCCGCAACCGCCCGGGCTTTTTTGCCGTTTTTGGTGTTTTGGGTCTCGCTAATGGTATCAAGCCGATGCGTGACGATTAAAATAGCCCCCTATTGATTGTGTTTAGCTCAGGCCCCGGGATGCCTTACCCCGGGGCCATTCCTTTGCCATGTATCCGAAAGTCATCGTGACAGAATTCGCGCCGTGCCGTGACATTTAATTAAAAACGGGGAGGCCCGGATGAGAAAGATGATTTTTCGATAGGATGAATCGGATTTTTATATATATTACTGATAGCCACGGATTACCTCATCGGCGGAATTTTGATTTTCGCCGCCATGATAATTTTACCTTCACCAAAACAGCGAGTTATTGTATTTAATAAAATGTGAAAGGATTTGCAATGTCACGTCACCATCGTCCGACTCAATCGGTATTACTGCTGTTTCTGTTGACAGGATTGGCCGCGTGTTTTGCCGCACCGGCGTATGCCGAGACTATTTCCGTTTCCTATCACTTCGATTCCCCGGCTTTTGAATCAATAGTGATCGGAAATCAGGTATATGATCGTGTCATTATGCCCGAAACACCCAATTCCGGCGATATCGGCGCACCGGCGCTTCCGGCCCGGGGCGCGCGAATATTGCTTCCCGAAGGATGCGTTGTTGAACGCGTGGAGATTATTCCGGGGACAAAAGTCACGGTTGGGCGCGCGGTCACTATCGAGCCGGTTCAGCGGCCGTATCCATTGTCGGCAGGCGCTTCCGAAATATCGGCCACCCTTCCCGATCCGGCGGTATACGCTCTGACCACTCCCGTTCCCGAAGCCAGATTTGAATCGGTCGGGCCGCAAACTTTTCGCGGCTATACCATGCTGGTACTCAAACTCCAGCCGGTCGAATATATCCCGGCCGAGGGCAGACTGTCCTATTATACCGATTTGCGGGTGGTGGTTACGACAAGAGAGTCCGGACAGACCTCAAAGCTTTTGCGCGGGTTTGATATTGACCGACAGGAGGTGACACAGGCGGTTGACAATCCGGAGCAGATTTTCAGCTATACAACGTCGCGGGGAGATGCTAAGGGGTATGACCTGCTGATAATCACGTCGCCCGAACTGGCGGCCAATTTCCTTCCACTTAAGGAGTATCACGATACCACCGGCATTCTCACGGAAATTCGCACCACGGATGATATCGGCAGTAGCGATCCTGATGATATCCGGGCCTATATCACGTCCGCGTATCAAACCGATGGGATTCAGTATGTACTCATCGGCGGTGATGACGATGTTATTCCCGCCATAGATTTGTATGTGGA
>CAZVNK010000032.1:0-13388 GCA_964628115.1 uncultured Ignavibacteriaceae bacterium
TTGTGCTTACGCGGGGGTTTTAATGACGATCAGGGACGCTTGTCCTCTATGAAAGACCACGTGCACTTTGTGATCGGCGGGTTCTCAAACCCGCCGCGCGAAGCGTCTTGTGATAGCAGTTCACATATAGTATCAAGGCATTGGCGGTCGATTCGGGATTGACCGATCACATGCGGGCATTGTGCTTACGCGGGGGTTTTAATGACGATCAGGGACGCTTGTCCTCTATGAAAGGCCACGTGCAACCCGTGGTCGGCGGGTTCTCAAACCCGCTGAGTGAATCTAATGTGGATTTTCTCTTGCACATTTTAATACCTATATCCATCTTATATATAGTATAACAAAGAATTATCAGGCTGTTTTTGTGTTTTGTAGATGGCCTGCGAACATTGTATAAGGGGGAGTGCAAGTATGCGTTTGATTACGTTTTTATTGGTTTTTAGTCTCTGTCCTGTTTCATGGGTAATTGGGGAAATTAACACATATATAACTGATTATGAGCCTTATGTTGGCAAGGTGCCAGGACGTTCGGCGAGACCATTTTTAGGCAGTTTTACCGTTACGCACTTGCCCGAACCTTTGAAAGTATGTCATGTAGATTATGAATTTTACGTCGCTAGAGATGATTGGAGTTTTAATGACAGCGATTGGACTTTACAGGTAAGATATCCCCATAATATAGTCACAATCGAATCAGATAGCCTGTTTCATTGGCCGGGGCCGCATAAGGTTGGTGATGTTTATAAGGGAGGTATTGATTTTATTCCGTTAATGTCAGGGGAGTGGACAATATTAATTGCAATGCAAAGAGCAGGAAGTCAAAATATAAACGGATATGACCTTGGATTTAGATGGTGTCTCGATGAAGACGGAGATATTGGTTATTTGGGCAAGCCGAGATTAAGGGGGTGTACCGGCACACGAGTAACTTACTTTGAAAAAGACTCGGTGGCATTGCGACAATATGTGCCTCAATCCCAAGAACATCTCTTCACATATAATATCGTTGTGTCACCAATTCCCAAAATCGGAGATACCAGTACTGTATATTTACATTTGACCGCTACAAGAGATATTGCCAATGGGCGTGATATGGAGATTGGTTCTATGTGTATGGAAGTTGTAAAATTGCCGGAATGCATTAGGAATTCAATAAATGAAAATCAACATATTGATTTAGAAATACAAATTGTTCCTCACGCGGTTAATGCAGTTCATAAGTTATCTATTGACTTCTATAATCCAGTTGCTACGAGTCTGCGGGAAAAGGCAATTACATCGCAGACGATAATGTGTTTCTTTGCATTTAATATAGACAGCACATTAAAATATGCGAGCCTTAATGGCTTATCAAGTATTCCGAAAGACAAAATGCCGGCGGTATTTCGGAAACGGGATTATCATCTCGATCTATCCAGGATAACTATCAGGACAAATGGAGAAATCGAGCGAAAGGATTATTTGCGGCCCTGGCAAAGATAATTCTACGCCTGGTAGATTTTAATATCGCCGAAGACGGTGCGTGCGGTGATATATACTTTCCTGGTTGCCTGATCGAAACCGTCGGTTTTGACCGTCAGGCTGTTGGATATCCCGGTTTGTGATTGCCCGAGAATGAACAGGTCGCCGAACGTATCGGCGGCATAGACATATACTTCCATACTGCGCGGCAGGATAACCGTGATATCCCCGAATGTCGCCGACAGCGAAATACGATTATCCCCCTGTTTGACATTGGCTCCCGACGTTGCCAGCGAGATATCGCCAAAAACGGTTTCCAATTGCATACCGTCGAGATCAACATTGGCGGCATCGAAATGAATGTCTCCGAAAATCTTATTGATACGATTGGTCATGAAGTACGTCCCGGTCGCGGGGCCGTCGGCGGTGACCAGTTCCGGTTCGGCTTTACGGATACTGTAGAAAATCAGCGCGGCGCCGGCCGCAATCAGCGCAATCGGCCAGAAATTTCGCCAAAACATCCGAAAGGGATAGTCGAAAACATCGGCGCGAGCCAGGATAATCAATACGCCGATGGCGATCAGGACTATTCCCCAGACAACCCGATTTCGTGACATGCGACCTCCTTCCGTCGTAAGCATATACGCCGGTTGCGGCATGATGTTCCGTAACTGACTGCAAACTCGTCAATGTCCGGTCAAAACGCAAGCGCTTTTGTTCTCTCGACGAGATCGAAGAATGACAGGGGCAATCTGCTTGACAAGCGGACGGCGAGGTTGTTACTTTGAGAAAATTTTCAAAGTCGTCACAAAGCGGAAAGGAGAACCAATGGCTCGTTCGTTTACCGAAATCACCGATCTGACCCGGGAGGAAATCTCATCGGTGTTTGATCTTTGCGCCAACATGAAATCGGGCAAAATCGCCCCGAAACCGCTGGCGGGCAAATCGGCCGCCTGCATTTTCACCAAGGCGTCATTGCGGACCCGGGTGTCGTTCGAGGTGGGAATCAGCGAACTCGGCGGAAACTCGTTATATATCACCGACAATGAAATCAAATTGGGAGTAAGGGAGTCGATTCACGACGTCGCCAAAGTGCTCTCGCGTTTTGTCGGACTGATCATGATTCGGACGTTCTCGCACAGCGATGTCACGGAGCTGGCCAAACACGCCTCGGTTCCGGTTGTCAACGGCCTGACCGATCTGGTTCATCCCTGCCAGGTGATGGGGGATTATTTCACGATTCTGGAGCATTTGACCCGTGATCGTTACAAAATCGCCTATCTGGGCGACGGCAACAATATGGCCAACAGCTGGTTGAATCTGGCGTCACTGTTGCCGATGGATTTGCGTATCGGAACCAGCCCCGACACGCCGCCGGACGCGGCGATTCTCAAGCGGGCGAACGCCAATGGTGAGAGTAAAATTCTGGTCACGGCCGATCCTAAAGAAGCGGTTGCCGATGCCGATGTTATCTATACAGATGTTTGGGCCTCCATGGGTCAAAAGGATAAGATTGAAGAGAAAACAAAATTATTAAGTAAGTTTCAAGTGAACACGGCATTGCTGGCCGGCGCCGCTTCGGACTGTCTGGTTATGCACTGTTTGCCCGCAGAGAGAGGCCGCGAGATCACGGACGAGGTTATGGACGGGTCACACTCGGTAGTCTTCGACGAAGCGGAAAACAGACTGCATATTCAGAAGGCGATCATGGCGTTTCTGCTCGAGCAGTAGCTAAGCTCGTCGACGGTTGGGTCGGCAGTGTCATGAAAGGAGATGCACATGCGCGCGAAACATTTTCTCCCGGGAATGGGCTTGCTGGCTTTGACGGCCGTTATGTTGTTTGCTTTCGGTTGTTCGGATGACTCGCCGACCAGATCGTATACGACTGGCGTGGATACCGATCCCGAATTCGTCATGGTTCAGAATCAGGTGAATACCTTCCTGGATTCCACCATCCAGTTCTTCGGTAGCAGTTTTGACAATTACAATGTCATGCCGGATGACGAAGATCAGGTCGAAAACCAGTATTCACCGATGTACCCGACCGATACCGCCACGTACAATTACAGCAGTGGCTGGCACGAAATCTACGTGTACCGTTCGAACGCCTTTTTCACCGATTCCTATCGCGATTCTCTTCAATTCGTGAATGGCGGCCAGGTGGTTGAAGAAGCTTCCGGTACGGACTACATGCATTTGATTCGTCACTGGGATTACGCCACGGGTGAAGCCTACACCGTGTGTACCCATTCCGGTATTGAAGGCTCGCTCGATGTGGAATTCGAGGATCTGAATACCGATCTGTGCGTGATCAACGGTTCCAACGATATCACCGTGGAGTGGAATTACATTACCGAAGATACCACCATCGAGGCGACGTTTGAAATCGACATGACGGTAAATGAAATCGGTATCGAACCGGTTCCGTCGTACGGCTGGGCTTCCGGTTGTCCGTCCTCCGGCACGATCAGTTACACCATCGTCCAGACCTACACGGTCGAGGTCGATGCCGTGTCCGATCCGGTCGAAAAGACCTGGACGGCCACTGTGACGTGGGAAGACGGCACCGCTTCGGTTCGCGTCTACTGCGGCGATTACCGCTGGACTTATACGCGCGACGTCTGCGACGTTGTCGGTTCTTGAACGAGGAATGAAATTACAAGCCCGGTTTTGACAGCCGGGCTTTTTTTTTGCATGGTTGACAGAAACGGGGGGGATGCGTTACATTATAATCATGCAGGAAATAGCGAAGTACTCAGGCTGTTTTGTCTGCGGCGACCGGAATGAATGCGGTCTGAACGCCCGTTTCTATTTCGAGGGTGACCGTGCCTTCACCGAATGTGTCGCCGTCAGGCGTTTTGAGGGATATCACGACATCTATCACGGCGGCATTACCGCCACGCTGATGGATGAGGTCATGATAAAAGCCCTTCTGGCAAAAGAGATTTTTGCACTAACCGTGGAATTATCCGTCAAATTCCATAAGGCGGTGTTAATCAACCAGAAATTGCGTTTCGAGGGATGGCTGACAAAACAGAAAGGGCGTCTGTATGTCACCGAAGGGGAGGCCCGCAACGACGCCGGAGACGTGGTGGCCACGGCGACCGGCAAGTATCTTGCGGTCACCGGTGACGTTCAGGAGAAACTTCTGGAGTCGCTCGAGCGTTAAGGTAAAGAGAAGGCAGGCGAAGGGGCGTTACTTACTGGATTTCCCGCCTGCGACCGGGGTCTGCCAAAGGCCAACACGCCGACAAAGATTAAAACAGCTTGAGAGGGAGAATGAATATGTTACAGCGAGTGGTATGTACCGGATTATTGCTGTTACTGGCGGTGGGGGGAGGGACCGCCGGTGACTTGTATCTGTTGAAAATCGAAAACGCCGCTCAGCTTGAGGCGGCCGAACGAATTTTGCCGTCGGCCCACGGCGTTTTGGGCGAACGTTTTCTGGTGGACATGACCGATGATCAGGCGGAGATCCTGAAAATGGCGGGCCTCGAGACCGAGCGAGTGGTATCGGGATTCGTATCGGATCGGCATTATCTCGCGGCACGGATGCGCCCCGGGACGGCCCTGAAAGACCTTGGAATTGCGCCGCTGTATACGTCGGGAGTTGATTATATCGTGGAGTCGGCGCCGTCGCAACTCGATGCTTTGCGCGAGCAGGGGTATATGATGGTGTCAATCGGCGATTTGGAAACGCCTTTTTTCTATCATGCGCCGCTGGCAAGCGCCGGCTTTCAAGAGTCCTACCCCAGCGACACGCTGGCGGATTTGATCGAGCAGGATTCACTCTACAGTTATGACACCCAATTGGAGGCGTTTCAGACCCGGTATATTTATTCCACTCCGGTCATGGATGCCCGCGACTGGCTGGTTGCAAAATTTCAGGAGTTCGGATACGCCGATGTCAGTTACGATACGTTCACATATAACGGTCAGCAGTGTCACAATGTGATCTGTGTCAAGCCGGGGTCGGCCGAGCCGGACAAGGTCATTGTTATCGGCGGGCACTATGATTCCATCAATTTCGATTCAGACGCGCTGGTATTTGCGCCGGGCGCCGACGACAATGCCAGCGGAACCACGGTCGTCCTTGAACTGGCCCGGATTCTCAAGAATGTCGACACCAAAAAGACCATTGTCTTTGTCGCCTTTTCGGCCGAAGAGGTCGGTTTGGTGGGGTCCGAGGTGATCGCTAACCGGATGTATAACGACGGGGTCGATATCGAGGTCATGCTGAATTTCGACATGGTGGCCTACACCGAGGGAGCGAATCTCGACGTGAAATATTTCACCGGCCCGTTTATGGGTTATGCCGACGTGTTCGCATCGGCGGCGACACGGGTAACGACGCTCAACCCGGTTTTCGGCGGGACGTCGAGCAGTTCCGATCATGCGCCGTTTGTCAATTACGGCTATCATGTCGCCTATACCCAGGAGGGGATTTTCAATTACGACGGGTGGCATACCGATCTGGATATTTCTACCCGGTTGGATTTCGCCTATTTCGAACAGGTGGTGCGGATGACGGCGGCGGCGTACGGCATGATCGACAACGCGGCGCATCTCACCGAAATCAAAACGGTGTACGACGCCGGTACCGGTGCGGAACTTTTGGTTGAATGGGCCGGATGCGATCCCACCTACACCTATCCGGTCCTGCATGGAACGTCGTCGGAAGTGTACACCGACACGGTCGATGTCGGAACGGGAATCTGTTCGTACATGCTGAACGGTCTGACTGAGGGACAGACGTACTATATCTCCATTCTGGGCACCAATCCCGAAGGGTACGGCCCGTTGTTTCTGGATGAATACGAGGCGACGCCGTATATCATTCCACGGTCGCCCCGGGGCGTTTCCGCCGAGCCGGATTATCAGCAAATCGCATTGGGCTGGAACGCCAATCGGGAGCTTGATTTGCATCATTATCGTATCATCCGCCGGGATTCTCTCAACGACTGGTCGGTGGTGAACGACAATGTCATCGACACGACGTTCGAAGACGCCACGGTCGAGGGACGCCGGACGTATGAGTATATCGTGCTGGCGGTCGATAATGATTCGAACGTGTCCGACAGCTCGCTGACGGTTTCGGCGGTGGCGGCGACGTTCGACGGTGGGATTCTGTTCGTGGATGAAACATCGTCGGGCGGCAGTCTGAATCCGACGGAAACCGCGCAGGCGGCTTTCTACAGCAGTATTTTCGGAGGAAGCGCGTATGACAAGATGGAAATCAGCACCAGTTCGGACAGACTGAAACGCACGACGGCGGGGCAGTACAACTCGATTTTCTGGTTCGATGACGATATCAACGTCAAGAATTTCCCGGGATCGCTGGACAGTGTCGACTGGTTTCTGGACTATCAGACCAATCTGGTTTTGGGCGGATGGATGACCCTGTATGATTTCGAGGGCGGCGCGGCGCTGTCATCAGGGGATTTTTCATACGATCGGTTTCATATTGCGCAGATCACCATGCAGGAAGATTTCGATTTCGCGGGAGCGACGGGGGTGGGCAACTGGCCGGATTTGCAATTCAAGGCGCATCCGCTGTTCGGGGACTATCTGCCGTCGATCTGCGTGTTCGACGTCTTGCCGGACGTCGAGGTGATCGCCACGTTCAATTCGACATCGAGTGATCCGTCTTTCGACGGTAAACCGGTGGCGGTGGCTTACGACAACGGCAGTGGTCGCAGGGTGGCGCTGGGTTTCCCGGTGTACTATCTGACCGAATCCGGCGGGGAGGCATTTTTGACGGCTGTCAGGAATTATCTCGAAGAAGGATCGGCTGACTATATTTATGGCGACGCCAACAACGATGAAGAAGTGAACCTGCTTGATATCTTATTGTTGATTTCTTACGTCTATAGCGATGGTCCGCCGCCCGTGCCGCTGAACAGCGGTGATACCAATGGTGATTGCGAGATAAATCTTCTTGATATCCTGAATCTGATTTCGTATATCTATGCCGGATCCGGAGTCGCCCCCGTAGCGGGCTGTGTGGAATAAAATAGGAAAGGACGTCGGCACCATTGAGATCGTACATCGCGTTTATCCTGATCGTAATTCTGTTCGTCCCGAATCTCGCTTTGTCGATTGATCTGCGGGAAATCGGCGACGGGATCGCACTCACCGATGATTCCCGCGTGGCGGGCATGACGTCCGGGCAGTTGGTGGTGTACGACGATCAGGCCCTGACGTTTTTCAATCGACGGCTTCGCGAACAACATGTCTTTCCCATCGAATCACCGAAACGAGCAATCGTCGCGCCCGACGGGCGACATTATGCTCTGATAACACCGTCCGATTCCGATGAAATTCTGTCTGAATCCAATACGGTCGAGGTGTTCGACTCACGGGGGCGTTTGCAGTGGCGTCTGAATGCCGTGCCGGAGGGGGAGATGTTTCTCGCTCCGGGGGGCGGTTATCTGGTGGTGATGACCGGGACGCCGGGAAACTGGGATTGGCACATGCTGGTGTGCCAGGGCGACAGTCTGGCGTCATTGGTGTTTATCGAGGCGTTCAAGGGGATGACATTCGCTTCCGACGCAAAGTGTTTTCTGGTCGATTGCAATCCCAAGGGATTGCGGTTGTACTCATCATCGGGAGAACAAATCGCCGATTACGGCCTTCAGCTCGATTATTGTTTCACCGACAGCAGTGACCTGGCGGTGATGTGTTATCAGGGAGTGTTGCAGGTCTGGCGGGACACGGTCAAAGTGTGTCAGGCCAAACTTCAGGAAACCGTGATCAATGCACTGGTTGCCTGCGATTCAGCCGGTCGCATCGTGGCGGCATCCAGCACCAACATGGAAGTGCTCGATCTTGCCACGGGCAACCGGATGTGGAATTATCGTCTGCCGACGGCGCAGATGAATTTCGTCTCGCTCGATATATCCGACGACGGCAAATTTATCGCATGTGGTATCAGCCATAATCGGGGGGCATCCGTCGAGAAAGAAGAACGTTATCAGGAAGATTATCTGTACCTGTTCGATATTGATCGTAATATCATGCGCAAGAAGGAGTTCTCGCTCGATCACTGGCGGGCGGGCCTTCCGCAGGTTGCATTCTGGATTGACCGGCGTTCGATTCTAGTGAGAAATCTCGATAAACTTCATGTTGTGGAAATGCAATAGCCACTGCAGGCCGTTGCATAGTGTGTCAAATCCGGACGGCATTTAATCGCGGTCTTCAATCCTAACATCCAATCCTCCAAACGGTTAATGATTTCGGCTAAAATGGTAACCATCCGGCATCGGGCTTGCGTGAATGCGTGCAAACGTGCTCTATCTGTGAGGTCTTGTTATGAAACCGAACCTTGGTATTGTCCCGCGAACGCGTATTGTTCCGATTATGGCGTATCGTTCGGAAAAAGTCGCTTATCTGGAAACGATTATTGAACAAACCAACTCGATTCGTAATCCGCTTCAGGTTGCTCCGCTCGATGGTGATCGCTATTTGTTGCTGGATGACGGCGCGATTCTGGAAGCCGCCTGCCGTCTTCAACTGCGGTATCTTCCGGTGCAGATTTTCCCCCTGCCCGAAATCGGTCCGGTCAAGGCCGGGGCGTTTGTTTCCGATTGGGATGAATCACTGCTGAATACGTTTTCCGAATACTTTCCCCGCGCCATGAGTATCCGAGAAATTCCCGACTCAGCCGTGCCCGACCTGCACGGTAACGGTATTATTCTCAGAGCGGACGGATGTCCTCTGCGGCTGATTACCTTCGCATCGTCGAGTTCCGCGCACGTCCCGATCGCGCTATATGATTTTCTGTCATTCGTTACGCGGCGATGTTCACTGGCGGGATATCGGTTTCCCGATACTGTCGGTAGCGAGACGATTCGTCTTTCGCCCGGCGACTGCCGGTTTGAAGTGGTCAATTTGCGGGCGGCGGATTTGGCTTTTGCGGTCCGACACGAGTTCCGATTTCCGGCGGGCCTGCTCTGGTTCGAAAATATCGACCGGGTGTTGGGAATCAACTATCCGGTCCGGGTGCTGAACGAAAACGTCCCGGTTCGCGACAAGGAGCAGTTCCTGCATGAGTTGATCAACCTGCGCCTGGCGTCCGGCCATTCGGAGTACATCACCGGCGGTGTGTACCTGCTCAATTACTGAGCCGGCGTAAAAAAAGATTGTCTTTAACCGATCCCGGTCATACATTACCGGCGCAATGCTGGTAATCAATCAGGAAACCTGCCTCGAATGCGGAGGCTGTGTTGCGCTTTGTCCCGAGGAAGCGCTTTTTCTTTCATTCAACAGACTGGAATGCGATCAGGATTCGTGCACGACGTGCATGATCTGCGTCTTTTTCTGTCCGGTCGGCGCGCTGGAGGATAATCATGCAATCGCGATATGACGCGGTGGTGATCGGCGCCGGGCCGGCGGGATCGACCGCCGCGTATGAAATCGCGTCGGCTGGTTTCACGGTGCTTCTGCTGGAAAAACATGCCCGGCCCGGATTGCCGCTGAGTTGCGGCGAAGCGGTATCGAAAGGCGCGGTGGCCTCTCTTCCGGAAATGAAAGAGGAATGGATCAGCGCGCATATCAAACGGGCACGTCTGGTGGGGCCGGACCAAAACCGAATAACCGTGGATCGCAAAAATGCCGGGTATGTTTTGGATCGTCCCCGTTTCGATCTCGATCTTGCGGAACGGGCCGCGATGGCGGGCGCCGATTTGGTTTGCAATGCTATCGGCAGAAATCTTCATCGGCAGGATCGACTGTTTACCGCGATTGACGTTCTTCATGAATCCGGCGAAACCTCTCGCGTTACGGCAAAGATATTTATCGCCGCCGATGGGGTGGAGTCGCAGGTGGCCCGGCAGGCAGGCCTGTCGAATCTGTTCAAGCGGAGTGATGTCTTTGCGGCGGCGCAGTACCGGGTGGAAAATATCGATATCGAAAACGACCTGATAACGTTTCATGTCGGGCAAAGTATGGCGCCGGGCGGATATGTCTGGGTGTTTCCGAAATCGGAACGCTCGGCCAATATCGGAATCGGCATCGCCGGAAAAGCTCTTCGGGGCGGCGATGCGATGCGATTACTGGATCGTTTTGTTACGACATGGTATCCCGAGGGAAAGATTGCGGCGCGTTTTTGCGGACTGGTGCCGTCTTTTCAGGGAACGGGAATGTTTCGACGGCGCAACGTGCTGGCGGTCGGCGACGCGGCGCGGGCGATCGATTCGTTTTCCGGCGCGGGGATTAGGCATGCGCTCAGTTCGGGAATACACGCCGGACGGGCGGCGGCGGCGTATTTGTCGGGCGAAATCGCCGATATCGAGGAAATGGACGGGTATTATCCGCAAAGATATTTCGATGAGCGGCTGGAGGAATTGAAACTATACGCGCGTCTTCGACGCGCCTATTTGCATTTCAATGATGGCGATTTCAATGATATCGTGTTTACCCTGCGGGAGTACTTCGATGGACGTTCTGCCGACAATGTTCATGTCGGCACGCTGGTTGTCCATCTGATTAAAACGCGGCCCCGATTGTTGAAGCTTATACGGTATGTATTGTGAATAAACTCTTAACTCGACAGGCGGTTGACAAAGACACTCAACTGCGATTTAATTCGACCGGCCTTGTTGCGGTGAATAATATTTCTCTGCGAGGCTCTGTCCACCACGCTGATGGCGGCCGTCAGCTTACCGTCGGCTTCCGCACGAGTCTTGCAGGACCGGAGTTCTTTGATGGCGTTTTTAATATTCGTCCGGATCGCCCGATTGCGCAGTCTGCTGTCGGCGGCAGTTTTCATTCTTTTTTTGCACGATTTGTGATGTGGCACCGTCAAATCCTTTCACGTTTACGGAAATCAGTTTCCCAATATACGGATAATTATCGGTTTGTCAATGGATAAAAATCGCCCTAAATCAATGGCGGCCTCGGCCGGAGCCGTCTCGGGAGCCACGGCTCTGTCCCGGATTATGGGGCTGATCCGCGAGCAGGTGGTGGCGTATTTCTTCGGGGCGGGGATGCTGACCGACTGCTTTGTCGCGGCGTTTCGGATTCCCAACCTGCTTCGTGACCTGTTTGCGGAGGGAGCGCTCTCATCGGCCTTCGTGCCGGTATTCAAGGACAAACTGGTGAAAGACGGTTCGAAAGAGGCGTTTCATCTGGCCAATCTGACCATTTCCAGCCTGATTGTCATCGTCGGCTGTATCGTCGCCCTGGGCATCATCTTCGCGCCGGCGTTCGTGTATATCTCGGCCAAGGGATTCACGTCCGATCCGGCAAAATTCGACCTGACCGTTACCCTGACGCGGTTGATGTTCGTTTATCTTTTGCTGGTGTCGATTTCGGCGGTGATTATGGGTATTTTGAATTCGCACGGCAAATTCGGGATTCCGGCCCTGTCGCCGGCGTTGTTCAATATCGGCATGATTCTCACGCCCGTCGTGCTGTATGAGTATTTCAGCGTTCCGATTTACACCCTGGCGCTGGGGGTGCTGATCGGAGGGATCGGGCAATTGGTGTTTCAATTGCCGACTCTGTGGCAGATCGGCTTTCGTTTCCGATTCGTGCTGAATTTCGCCGACGAGGGAATCCGCCGGATTGGGCGACTGATCTCGCCGATGATTCTTGGCCTGTCGGCGTCGCGAATCAATATTCTGATTAACACGCTTTTGGCATCGTTGTTGATCGAGGGGGCACTGTCTTATCTGAATTTCGCCTATCGGCTGATGCATTTCCCTCTGGGGGTGTTCGCGGTGGCGTTGGGGACCGTGACGCTTCCCCGGGCCTCCGAAGAGGTGGCTCGCAATCAACCGGAAAAACTCGCGGGGACGTTTCACGAGGCGATCGGGCTGACGATGTTCATGGTGATTCCGTCGGCGGTGTATCTGGCGGGATTCGGCGAGGATTTGGTGCGGTTGATTTTCCAGCGCGGCGCGTTTTCCGCCGAGGCAACCGCGCAAACCGCGCAGGCGCTTTATTTCTACGCGTTCGGACTGGTGGGATTCGCCGGGGTGCGGGTGGCCGCGCCGCTGTATTATGCGTTGGGTGATTCCAAAAGGCCGATGCTCTATTCGATCATCGCCGTGGCTGTCAACGTCGGGCTGAATTTCGCTTTCATACCACTGTTCGGTTTTGCCGGGTTGGCGGCGGCAACCTCAGCGGCCGGGCGGGTGAATTTATTTCGCCTGGTCTTGAATTTGCGGAAGAAGGTTGACGGAATTCGTTATTTTTCGTTTATTCTGCATACGGCCAAAATGTTGCTGGCCGCGCTCGCGGCATATTTTCTCGTCAGCAGTGTCAATCTTTCGGTGTTGATCGGTCGTGCCGACGTGTTGGGGCAGATTCTCCGCGTGACGGCACAAGTCGCCGCGATGGGACTGGTGTATGTGATCCTGCTCTGGCTGTTGCGATCCGACGAAATCCGCCGGGCATTGACGCTGTTGCACGGCAAAAAATAATCACGTTCGACATTTTTAAAAGGGGCGTTCGTGGCAAGAAATTTTCCTGCCGCCGGAGCGCTGGGCGCGGTTGTCGCCGGTATTGTCATTGCGGATACGACCGGTGCGAACTGCCTGATCTGGCCGGCGGTACTAGTGGCGACGGTTCCGGCGATTTTGGCCTGCTATTACGCGAAACGTCTTGTCTTGACGAGTTTGCTGATTCTGGTCGGTTTGACGGCGTTTTCCGCGTTCGGATACGGGTATCGCTATCTGACCATGCCGCCGGGGCATATCGGTCGTTATGCGGCCGATGATATCGTGCATGGTGTTTTCGGCACGGTGGTCGATTGGCCGGTCGTCAAAGAACATCGAACCGACCTTGTCCTGCGGGTCGATTCGATCGGTACCGACGGGACGGTCAAGATCGGAAAAGGGCGTTTGCTCTTGAGCATACACACGGCGACCACGCGATTGCAGTACGGTGACTGTTTGTATTTCGAGACCCGAATCTATCCGATC
>CAZVNK010000033.1:0-292 GCA_964628115.1 uncultured Ignavibacteriaceae bacterium
GAGGTGACCGGCCTATCCGTGGTCGATTTGTCCATCAATGAATTTATGGCGTCCAATGCCGCATCGTATGCCGATCAAGACGGTGAGTACGACGACTGGCTGGAAATCTATAACGGAACCGACAGCAGTATCACGCTCAACGGATATTATCTGACCGACAATCCGCTCAGCCTGACCAAGTGGGCGTTCCCGGACACCGCAATCGGGGCCGGGGAATTCATGCTGATCTGGGCCGACGAGGACGGGGAGCAGGAGGGACTGCACACCAGTTTCAAGCTGTCGGCTTCGGGCG
>CAZVNK010000033.1:302-3632 GCA_964628115.1 uncultured Ignavibacteriaceae bacterium
GACGGTTCCCCTTGAGGAGTTTGATTCGTGCCGACGTCCCACGGCGTACGAGATCGCCTGCGCCGGCCACGCGCAGTACCGCGTGACCTCGAACTCCGCCATGACCGGCGCCATCCTGGTGGTGACCATCATGCTGATCAATGCGGCGCTCGAAACAGTCGATCAAATAACGTTCGAGGCGCAAAGTACCGATACGTCGTACGGTCGTTATCCCAACGGAACGGACAATTGGCAGTTTTTTGCGACACCGACCCCGGGGGCATCAAACGGCGGATCAACCAACACGCCACCAGAGATTGAATGGACGATACAAACTCCCGAATATGTCACAGACGCGGATACGGTATATGTACTGTCCCGGATCTCCGATGAAAGCGGCATTTTCAATGTCCTGCTCGACTATTATATCGGCGCGGTACATGTTGTCACCGGGATGTACGATGACGGCGATCACGGCGACTCGCTGGACGGTGACGGAGTGTACGGCATGTCGATCGAACCGCAGGTCTCGGGAACGATAGTCGAGTATTGCGTTATCGCTTATGATGACTCGGGCGCGTCAACGACCGACCCGGTGAATCCCTCGGTCCTGCGGTACACGTACGAAGTCGGGGCGGAACAGATTCCGGTTCGTATAAACGAGTTGATGGCTGAAAACGACACAACCATACAGGACCCGGACGGTCTGGGCGGTTATCCCGACTGGTTCGAACTGTACAACGGCGGGACGGAGACCATCGACCTGGGCGGAATGTACTTAACCGACGATTTCGCGGAGCCGACGATGTTTCAGATTCCCTCGGGAGTCACCATCGGTCCCGGCGAATATTTGCTGTTCTGGGCCGACAACGATACCGATCAGGGGGATACGCATACGAATTTCAAACTGAGTGCCGACGGTGAGACAATCGGGCTGTTCGACACCGACGCCAACGGCAACCGGATGATCGACACGATTACTTTCGGCATTCAAACCGCCGATGTCTCGTACGGTCGTTATCCCGACGGCACCGACAACCTGCAGTATTTCACCATACCGACTCCCGGGGCAACCAATGTGGAGGGGACGTCGAATGTCGCGCCGGTCATAGACTGGACCATGCAGACACCTGACGTCGTGAACGAGACGGATACGGTGTATATCAGCGCCAGAGCCTATGACGAAAGCGGTATTGCAAACGTGACGCTGGATTATTACATCGGCTCGATCCATACGATAACCAGTATGTATAATGACGGCAATCACGCTGATTCGTTAGCGGGTGACAGTGTATACGGCATGTGGATTCCACCGTGTCCGGTCGGAACGATTGTCGAATACTGCGTGATTGCCTATGATGATTCCGGTGCCACCACAAGCGACCCGGTGGATCCGCAGACCATGCGATATTCGTATGAGGTCGGCGAAGAAGGCACTGCAATATACATTAACGAATTGATGGCCGACAATGAGACAACCATAGAGGACCCTGATGAAGCGGGCGAGTTTGCCGACTGGTTCGAGCTGTACAACGGCGGAACGACGGCAATCGATCTGGGTGGCATGTATTTGACCGACGACTTCGAGGAGCCAACGATGTTTCAGATACCCGCCGGAATCTCTATCGGCCCGGGTGAGTATGTGCTGTTCTGGGCGGATGACGATACCGAGCAGGGCGATTTGCACACGAATTTCAAGCTTGGCACCGACGGAGAGGCAATCGGTCTGTTCGATACCGATGCCAACGGCAACCGGGTAATCGACACGATGACATTCGCCGTTCAGACGACTGATGTATCTTATGGGCGGTGCCCCGACGGCGGGAATGGACGGGAGTTTTTCTCCAGCCCCAGCCCGGGGGATGCCAATATCTGTTCATCCGCAATTTGCGGCGATGCCAACGCTGACGGGGCGGTCAATCTCCTCGATATTCTGGCGCTGATCGAATTTATCTATCAGGATGGCGAAGAGCCTGAAAACCTCGATATGGCCGATGTCAACAGCGACGAGGCGGTTAACCTGTTGGATATCCTTGCCTTAATCGACCATGTCTATGTCAATGGCTATGAGTTAAATTGTTGAAAAAACGGGAGTATATCGGACAGGATTGACAATTGTAACATTTTGTTAATCAATTGTTAGTCTTTTGTAAAAATTAACTGTCTTACCAATGAAGAGAAATATGGGTTGATGTTCACTTGTCTAATTGGTGAGACGGATTAATGACACAGATACCGGATGAGCAGTTGATGCGACTTGCTCAAAATGGTGACAAATCAGCATTCAGGGAGCTTGTTATGCGACTTGAACCACGGGTGGCCGGGACGGTAATCGGAATGTTGGGGCCCGGCCCCGAAGCCGAAGACGTCGGCCAGGAGACTTTTATCCGTTTTTACAAGGCAATCAACAAATTTCGCTGGCAATCGACGATTGCCAGCTATATCACCCGTATTTCCATTAACCTTGCATTGAACGAGCTGAAACGCAGAAAACGTCAAGGCAGACTGTTTGCGAAAGGCAATGAAGGAATTTCGGCGAACATCGCGGATCACCATGACAATGAAGCGACCTTCGAGAAAAAGCAATTGATCAACAAGGCGCTTCAGGAATTGTCTCCGGATTATCGAGCGGTGGTCGTGCTGAGAATCATGGAGGGATACTCAACCGAGGAAACCGCCGAAATTCTGAAAATGCCGATCGGGACCGTAACCTCGAGACTGTATCGCGCCCAGATAAGGTTGAAGGAAATCATCAGACCTTTGCTGGGGGAGTGCGATGGATGAATCGTTAAGGGAATTGTTGTATCGTTCATTTGATATCAGTCTCAGCGCATCCGAACAGAAAACACTGGATCAGGCATTGACAGAGTCCCCGGAAATCCGTAAAGAAAAACAGATGATTGTGAGGCTGAGGACCATGCTGGCGATCACTCGAGATAAACGCTTTCAAGGCGGAATGGTAGACCGGGTCATGACGAAGTTGTCTGCAAACAACGATTCGGGAAAAACCAGGACTATCATGTAACAGCTCGTGAACTCTGGAGTCGACCGCATGTTGCCGCATCCGTCATGAAAGGTGACATCCGGGCGACAAATATCACATACCTCGTTTTGATATTGCTCCCCGCACATGCGGGGAGTATCTTTATGTATTAACTCCTATTCCGGGAGAGGCCGAATGATTACCATACGTGAATTACAAACTGATGATGATCTCAACGCAGTTCTTAAATTGTGTCGGGACTTTTTCGGGGAATACACGAGCCATCACGAAGAATTTTTCGATCTTGATGATCTGTGCGACGATGATATTTCCGGCCGGTTTTGGGAGTCGCTGGATTCCGACGACAG
>CAZVNK010000033.1:3642-3883 GCA_964628115.1 uncultured Ignavibacteriaceae bacterium
CGCATTGGTTGACGATAAAATCGTCGGGTATACATCGCTGGCGATTCGCAAGCAACCTCGATTTTACAAAATCAAGAAAATCGGTGCGATTTCGGCATGGATGGTCGCAAAAGAGTTCCGTCGCCGGGGAATCGCCACCGCGCTACTGACCGAGGCCGGCGACTTTTTCAGACGGAACGGCATTACTTACTACACGTTTTACACGGCCGTTGCCAATCAGGGAACGATCAGGCTGTATGAC
>CAZVNK010000033.1:3956-13312 GCA_964628115.1 uncultured Ignavibacteriaceae bacterium
GTTATTTCTGTTCGCCAAAAGCAAACAATTCAGACTAATTTCTCATCAGGCCTGTAAATCACCTGACGGAAATCAGGATCAAACCGGCTTGTTCATTTTACCAAATCAGTCAATTTCTCATGAAACAGCGTTTCGAAGTCAGCCTGATCCACTTTGCTATTTCCAACCGGTGAGACTTTATCCGGCGCCTCCACGTAATCGAAGTCCAAGTCGCCGCCGTGCGTGACCGAAAGCACCACACCCATTCCGTCTCCCGTGACATTACCGGGACCGCCGGAAAGCGATGGCCCGGAAACGCCGTAAACGTCAAAATCGGCATACATGTATCGAACGGAATCAATATCATCCATATCACCGAAAATTTCGTCAGCGGAAAACACAATAAAAGTATCGGTGGTCGTATTGGAAAATTGCCATTCATAATATGTCGCTTCGTCGGCGGTGTCGGTATAGTCGCATTCAAAATAGCCGGCATACCAGTATTCGGTGGCGCTACTCGAAGCATTCCAGGTAATAAGCAGGCTGTCACCGTACACCAGATCCATATCGCCGCCATCTCCGGACGTTATCGAAAACGTGTCGACCATGGCAATGCGGGCATAAGCCGCGGCGCTGTCGCCGGCAATATCGGTAAACTTGACATTCATGATCAAGGAATCATCATCGTTGGAAGTCACCGCACCATAAAATGCCATACCGCCGCCGTACACGGTCAGTTCCGGTTCAATTCCCAATGTGGTTCCGTTCACGCTCACGCGCGGGACACTCGGAATACTGCTCACATTGATAATGGCAATAGCCGGATCACCGGCCGCCGTTACTTTCATCAAACCGCCAGGGCCGCTTTGGATCCAGCCGTTTACATTGGCATAATAGCCGTCGGTTGACGTGGTCAGGCCGACCGCATTTTCATCGTCGTCGCTGTCGCAACCGACCAATCCCAGTCCCAGCGCCAATACTGCCAGAACCGCCAACATGAAAAACCGTTTACTACTCATACATCCCCTTACGAAATGAAATGGTTGTTGAATATTGATATGATTGCCGGTGAAAAGATTTTCTGATTGTTAGCCCCATTGCAGACATGTCATTCCAGTTGCAGTTACTCTGTCTTGTTGCGTCTCAGTAATAGAATATCGGCAGAGGACGAAAAATCTCCACCAGGCAGGCGGAGATATCAATCAGAAGCACTTGCAATGATGAGAAAGCAAACCGTTTCGAATCGACTTATCAGGGTAAATTCAGCCAATCAATCAGGATTTCGCTACTGTCAGTGGTTATTACACCGGGGCGGGTGGATTTTATCTCAAAGGTTGTCCCAATCACATGCAGGGAGTCGAATTGACACTTGACAGTGCCGGTCAGCTTCAGGGGTGTGCCATTGGCCTTGCAGGAGACAACCTCCGGGCTGTAAAAGACAACCGTCTTGTCCCGGGTCGACCAGTCATTGAGTTCCATCATGCCGGTTTCGGTCAGATGAATGGTCAGATCATCATGCGGGATACTCTGTAACTCATAGACTTCATTGTGATCACGAATCTGTCGCGTTCCGTCGTCGGCCAGCCACCTTTTGGCATGAGAGTAGCTGGAACGTCTGAGATTTCTCCCGCTTAATCGTAAAGCGACTCGAAATCCCTTTTGGGATTCAAACGCCGCCAGAACGCTGTCGAAACCGGTTCGATAGTCAACGATGGATTTCTCGGACAGTCTGCGAATCGATTCGTACCGGTTTTGAGTCATGGCAACTGCCGTCAGTGAGTCGGCATCGGTACTATCCACACCGAGGGCATCGCCCAGCAGTCCGACAAAAGTGAATTGCGGGCCCGCCAATTGGGCGGTCGCTTTCCAGTCAACACCGAGATAGTCCAGGAGAAATCCCTCGGCGGCCCCTACGGCATAAACGCGGTTGCGCGGCATGTTTTCAGGCGCGATAGCCCCGTCGGAAATCATTCGTTGCAGATTTTCAATAAGGCTAATACGCATATCAAGCGATGCCGGCCCTATTGATGCGAGTTGATCGGGGTATTTTACATGGGATTCGTATTTCAGACGCGGGACCAAACTCACGCCTTTCATTTCGACATATTTGGCCGTGCCCTCGTTGATTTCCAATCCCTGCTCATACCGTCGCATGTTCGACGCGGCTTTTTGCCAACGATGCAGGCGCACCCCCACGAATTGTATGATCTTGTTCAAGGCAATTGCATCGGTTGAACGATCCAATGACTCCAGTGCCTGTTGCAACAGCAGGATTTCCAGGGCGGCCAGTGCCGAATTGTCCGCATCTTCGATAGGATAAGGCTGTTCCGGCTCCCAGGGAATCTCGCCGAAATGCGCATGCTGGTACTGATGGAAATTTTCATGGACCAGAAACGCCAGAAATTCATACAAGTCCTGATCGGTATAAGCGACAGCGGCGACATTCAGACTGTCGATGGGCATATCAAACGCCAATTGTCCGATCAGTTCATCATACTTGCCGTCATGGTACAACAGATCGGTTTGCAGATCGGGCCAATTGTCCGGCGGATTGGAAAATCCGGTCGCCTTCGGAGGCGCGTTGAACAGAATCGCCCATTTGTCGGGGACATAGGCGAACAGCGGCAGTCGATCGAGATCGTAACCGGGCCAGATCAAGTCACGATACTGCCATCCCAGTTGCACCGCCGTTTCGACCGCCTTCAAAACGGTCAGTTCATCAGTCGACAGATTTTGGTTTTGCTCGCCTTTCCCGGGCAGGGGTGACAACGTCAGCAGAATACATGCTAATGCAAAAAGAACTCGTATCCATGGCATAAGATGTTCTCCTCGTTGTGGATTCCAGTACTTACGGGGATTATCCCGCCCTGTTTCGGAGAATCACATGAAACGACACCATTCATACCGACGGCGACGGGAAACTGAAAGGAAATAGGCCGTTTGAACAATCAACCAAAGGACACAAACCGAACGACAAATCCTTGACTTATACAATTAAAACATGCTTTTCTTGACTTAAATCAAGGCAATGATATGGCAACTGCCCGATACTTGCATCCAAGACGACATATCACAGATGAGAAAGGATGAAAGAACATGGGCATGTTTTGTTATCAATGTCAGGAAACGTCGAAAAATACAGGTTGCACCGTTCGCGGCGTTTGCGGAAAAAGCGAACGGACGTCCGTACTGCAGGACGTGCTGGTGTATATTCTAAAGGGGATTTCGTTCTGGGGGAAAAAGGGACTGGCCCACGACGTGTATGACCGCGATGCGGCTGAGTTCGTGACCGAGGCGCTTTTTGCCACAATAACCAATTCCAATTTCGATGATGATCGTTTTGTCGCGTTGATACATGAAGCCTTTGATGTCCGCCAACGAGTACAAAATGCGTTTATCAAGGCGTATCAGGCGGAAACCAACCGGGAATACACGGAGAATCCCCATGATTGCACCGTATGGTCGGCCGACACAATCGACGAATTTCTGGAAAAGGCCGGACAAATCGGGGTGTTGGCGACCGAGAATGAAGATATTCGTTCACTGCGAGAACTTCTCATTTACGGCATGAAAGGATTGTGTGCTTATACCGAGCATGCCGCCAGGCTGGATTATCAGGATGACGATCTTTACCGCTTTGTGTTTGAAGCCCTGGAATCGACTATTCGGAAGTTGCCGGTCGATGACATGATCGACCTGGTGATAAAAACCGGCCGGATGGGCGTTCGCGCCATGGCTTTGCTGGACAAAGCCAATACCGGCACCTACGGCAATCCGGAAATCACCACTGTCAATCTCGGCGTGCGCGGGAATCCCGGCATCTTGATTTCAGGCCATGATTTGCGTGACATGGAGGATTTGCTGAAACAGACCGATGGTACCGGTGTCGATGTGTACACACATAGCGAGATGCTCCCGGCCAATTACTATCCGGCGTTTAAAAAGTACGAGCATTTCGTGGGCAATTACGGTAATTCCTGGTGGATGCAAAACAAGGAATTCGCCGCATTCAACGGACCGATTCTGATGACCACCAACTGCATAACACCGGTGCAGGAAGAATACAAAAATCGGATATTTACCACCGGCGCGGCAGGTTACCCCGGGGTGCCCCATATTCCGGATCGGACCGACGGCAAGCCGAAAGATTTCTCGGCGATTGTCGAATTGGCCGGAACCTGCAAACCGCCAACACAACTTGAGACCGGGACCATCATCGGCGGATTCGCACACAACCAGGTATTGCAACTGGCTGACAAGATTATAGCGGCAATACAATCCGGGGCAATCAAACGATTCGTGGTGATGGCGGGTTGTGATGGTCGCCGGAAATCGCGTTCATATTTTACCGAAATGGCTCGGGCACTTCCGGGGGATGCGGTCATTCTTACGGCGGGATGCGCCAAGTACCGCTACAACAAACTCCCGCTGGGGGATATCGATGGAATTCCCCGGGTACTTGATGCCGGTCAATGTAATGATTCGTATTCGCTGGTGATGACGGCGCTGAAACTGAAAGAGGTAAGGGGGCGGGACGACATCAACGATCGTCCCATATCCTATGACGTCGCGTGGTATGAGCAGAAGGTGGTCATTGGCCTGCTGGCGCTGTTGTCGTTGGGCGTGAAAGACATACACCTCGGGCCGACACTGCCGGCCTTTCTTTCTCCCACCGTAACCAAAGTATTAGCGGAGAAATTCGGAATCAAGCCGATCTCCACGGTGGAAGAGGATTTACGCGTTCTTGTATAGAATACGGCATCGCCGGTTCTTGATAACAAAACAGTCGGGATTTAACACTCCCGACTGCAATAATATTATCGTAAGATCATAGATATATTGCATCGAGCGCGATGATTAGACTCTCGCGTGGTTACATCATAGTAATGGGTTTAAACTAAAAGAGAATCAAACGCCTGGAACTGGTGTCGGACACAACTCCTCGCGGATGGCCGTACCGAGGGCCCGCAGGGTATACGGTTTTTTGATGTACTGTCCGGCGCCGAGTCTTTGCATCTCCTCGACCCGTTCGGTGGCCGAATACCCGCTGGCGATCACGGCCTTCTGCCCCGGATGGAGTTTGATGATCTCGCGGTAGGTATCGAGTCCGTCGATGCCGGGGTCCATAATCATGTCCAGCAGGATGAGATCGACGGAATGCGTTTGCAGGTATTCCACGGCGCGCTCGCCGGACGTCACCGCCCTGACGTTATATCCGAGGCTTTCGAGCATTTCGACCGCGACATCGCGCTGTCCCTCGCTGTCGTCGACGACAAGAATCGATTCCATCCCCTCCAGCACCATGTTTTCGGTATCGGTCTTTTTTATTTCCGCCGTGGTCACCGGAAAATACAACTGAAATTCGGTGCCGGCGCCGGGAGTGGAAATAATGTCGTAAAAACCCTTATGATCCTTGACAATGCCGTATACGACCGACAGCCCCAGACCGCTTCCGCTGGAGCCGCCCATTTTCTTTTTGGAATAGTACGGTTCGAATATTTTGGCCAGATCATCGGCGGCGATTCCGTTACCGGTATCGATGACACTGAGTAGCAGGTATTCGCCGGGAGCATCATCCGGCTTGAATCCGTTCGACAGTTGTTCCAGATGTCGCATGGCGGTCGTTATGGTGAGTTTGCCGCCGTCGGTCATGGCATCATAGGCGTTGATGACCAGATTCATGACGACTTTCAGCAGATGCACCGATGATCCCATCAATAAACCGATCGACTCATCGAGATCAACCGTGACTTCGATATCCAATCGGGATTCGTTCAATGCGAGAAACGCCGGGGATTCAAGATAGTCCCCGACAACCCGGTTGAGATCGGTCGGAACCATCTCGTATCTTCCGCGACGGGCGAGCGTGAGCAAATCCTGAATGACATCGGCCGCATCCTGCGCGGATTTCCCGATTTTTTTAATGCGTTTGGCGACCTTGTCATCCTTGTCAAGTTGCCGGAGAAGCAGTTCCGCGTAGCCGACGATCGGTCCGAGCGTGTTATTGAGATCATGAGCGACGCCGCCGGCGAGGATTCCCAACGCCTCCATCCGCTCGGCTCGCTCCAGACGTTCCTGCAAATCCCGGCGCTGTTTATCCGAACGCACGCGTGCGGCATTCGAATACAGTTGTGACAATTGTGCGGATATTTCTTCGGCGAAGGTTATTTCATCGCTTTCCCACATTCGCGGCTCTCCGGAGTGCTCGATGCAGACCACGCCGCGCAATTTGCCGAATACGAGAATGGCCGTATCGAGCATGGAAGTGATTCCCATCGGAATCAGATATTCGTCGGCGAATTCGTCGGTTCGGGGATCGATACGCGCATCGCTGACGGCAATGGTTCGCTCCCGTTTGACCGCCTCGAAATATCCGGGATAATCCGCCATCGTGAATTTTACTCCCTGCGAGTGTTTTCCCGATGATCGTTCATAGAGGTCCACGCACTCCAGTTGCGTGTATTCCGTGTTAAACATCCAGGTACTCACGCGCTCGATGTCGATAGTGTCGGCAACGATTTTCATTATCGTCTTGACGGCCAGTTCGACGTCTCCGGCAGGAATGCGATCATCCGATATCATGCGGCGAATTGCTTCTCGTTGCCTTTGCACCCGCTCCAGACCCTGCTGTTTCTGCCTTTCATTCATGACCGCATCGGTAACGTCCTGCACCATCGATGCGACTCCGACGACTTTGCCGTCGGAGTCGATCAACGACGTATTATACCAGTTACAGATCAATTCCGTGCCGTCCTTGCACTGGTTTTCCCGGACACCTTCGGTACTGCCGCCGCCGGTCAACAACGTATCCCACTCCTTATCGATCAAGGCACGGTGACTTGCAGACGTGATCAGCCCCACGGCATGGCGGCCGATGGCTTCATCGCGCGTGTATCCGAATATATTTTCCGCGGCCTTGTTCCACTCGACGACGTGTAGGCTATGGTCCCATTCAATCACGCCCAGCGGCGTTTGTTGCACGTGTAAAAGAAGCTTGCGACGCGATTCGCGCAGTTGGGTCTCGGCCCGTTCCCGTTCGACGATTTCCGCCTTGAGCCGGCTGGTGCGATCGTCGATTTTTCTCTGTAGCAGGATAGCCGATTCAAACAACGTAAAAGCGTTTCCTGAGTTTTCCAAACTTCGCTCGACACGACTCATGAGTACCGCGTTGACCTTGTTGAGTCTGGCGATTTCGCGTTTCAATTCTTCCGTATGGGATTGTCGCGAAGCCTTGGAAGTCATTATTTTCGTCCTATCATAACAGCGGAAAAAGTCTGATTGACATGAATGGCATTGAACTGCTCACCATAGGAATGAAAGCCGATGGCGCGATGTCGACTCAGAACCCGATTCATCGAATCGGTCAACCCCTTTTGAAGCACTTCCAGGCGGCGCAGAACACATTCACAGGTGATCAGCAGTTGCGGCTCGGGCAGACGGGCGGCGATTTCGTCCAGCTTTTGTTCCAGATTTTCGACCATATCGATTCCCCGACCGATTCTCAGTACCAAGCCGTTGTCGATGGCGCAATAGAAGGTCAAACTGCCGTCAGCGTTTTTCTTCTGCAGTGAACGCACGTAGTACTCATCTCCGATTTTAAGCATGATCGGATATCGCGAAAAGATGGTCGGCACCAAGGCATCGGTTTCGATACCGATCAGGCGGGCGTACTCATCGGCGGCCGGCAGTCCGTTGATTTCGTAAACGGTTCGGTTCGCGGGATCGGCCTCGGTAATGACCAGTTTGGTATCCGTGGGTATGAAGTGCTGGATTTTAAACGTTTCAAACGGCAACGCGGTATTGACCAGCGTCAGGACGGCGGCATCCGTTCGAAATTCGCCGTCAATCAGTACCCAGGTTTTTTCAAAGATAAGATCATCCCCCGCCGATCCGCCCACCAGTGGTATATTGCCGATGGCCTGATGCACCAAAGCAACGACTTCCTCCTCCTTGCCGGACATCCCGTCAATCATGAACAAGGCGAAGACACTCGACTCCGGACGTTCCTGCCGCTGAAAGGCGGTCCATGTTGCGGAGTCTTCTTCAATGGCCCGAAGTGAAGTCGGGCTGAGATTTTTAAGCGATGTAATCGGATAAGACCGCACGCTTGTGTGCTTTCCGGAGATACCGAATCCGGTGAGAGAATTCTCGCTGTAACCGGTGGGAGTGATTTCTCCGGCGGTCGTACAACCGACGACCGGGCAATCGCCGAACTTATCTTGTAAAAGAGGCCCCAATTCTTTCAGGTCATAGGCCGGAGAGACAAAGACGGCTACCAGAGCCGTATCCGATCGGTGAACCTGACTTGCGAACTCCTCCACGGCGGCGCGGACATCCCGTTTGGATGACATTCCGATGCAAACATCCGTTGCGTTCCGGGTAGTCAAATCGGAGGTAATTGTCACAATGGAATCCTTTGTAATATAATGCGATCCGTGCGGCTATTTGGCGGACCGTCACTGGGAAAACGGTTATTTTCCACGTTAACGGGATCCACCTCCCCCATTATCCGTATATCGGGAAAAAACGACAAGACTTCACCCCGTTTTCGGGTAAATAATGCGTAGGGAAACAGACTTTGCCGATGCGGGAATACCGATGCGTCAATATTCTCGCCCACGGGCATTTCTACAAGGGATGATGCATCCAGACATTCGGTTCCAGATAGACACCGAGATCGTTTTCAAGATCGATATCAACGGGAACCAGTGCTCCCGGAATGAGATAGGAATCACTCCGTGGAAAATGCAAACCGGTCCAACCTTCCCATTCGGCCACGGTTCCGGTAATGCGCATGGCCCTGTGACAGGGTTTGACAAGCCGCGCCCCCAGTCGGGCATGAACACGCATCCAGGGATCGAATGGGAGATCGTTGCCATCGGTCCAGGTGATATACTCATCGATAGGGACCAGGGGGTGGTCGCATTTGCGACTGGGCCGCACCGGCGCCACGAGAGCCTCAAGACTGTGTTCGCGGCCGATGGCTTTCATGGCATCCACCGTGATACCGCTCAGGGCGCGCCCCCGGTTTTCGGAAAAAACGACGATTTGCAAGGCGCACAAAAGGTTACCCTTCCGTCCGGCCCGAAAACCCTCAATCCCCCGGGTTATCGCCCAATCCCACCCTTCGTCAGGAAGACATTCCGGCTTATCCTGCCAGAGCAGGGGGATGGAATTGCCAATCGCCAGCGGTTCGTTCTGATCCGCCGTTGTGATAACAAACTGGTATTCCGGGAGTTCATCATAGCACGCATCAAGAAGATCGGCGACCGGATCATGAAGCATGAATTCCGGCCATTCGGCGCCGATTCTTCGTTCGGCCCGCAATATCAGATCACGATCTTCTTTGGCGGTTATCGTTTTATATGCCGGTCGGA
>CAZVNK010000034.1:0-13280 GCA_964628115.1 uncultured Ignavibacteriaceae bacterium
AGACCGCCATTGACAGTCAGTCGAGATTTTATCGATATATGAGGATAGATGGAATCCCGTCTCCCGCAATCTCCTGAGCCTTCTCGAAGATGCTTCTGGTGATTCTGAAAGCATTACGTATCTTTTTTTCATTATCGGTAAAAGGACCGATTGTCATGACCCCGCAAAGACAAAGATTTTGCAGTGCACAAATCCTCGAAATCAGCTCGGAAGCCTCCTCCGGCGCGATTCCGTTCTTGGCGACTTCGCCTGAGGAGTTGATCTCCAGCAGGCAATCGAGCCGTTTTCCGGCTTCTCCGGCGGCTCGATCCAGAACGGACGCCAGTTTATGGGAATCCACCGATTGGATCAGATCAAACAGCCGCGCCGCCCGCCCGGCCTTGTTGGTCTGCAGGTGCCCGATCATATGCCAGGTGACGGCTTTGCCCAAACGCTCGATTTTGGGCGCCGCCTCCTGAACCCGGCTTTCCCCCATAACGGTAAGTCCGCAATCGACAGCGGCCGCCACGGCCTCGACGGGATGGTTTTTTGAAACGGCCACGAGGGTAATCTCGTCGGGATCGCGCCCCGCCTTTTGGGCGGCATGCTCGATCCGGCGTTGAATGACCGCGATATTTTTCTTTATCCTGTTCAACATTCTTTATACCGTCCTTATATACTATATGTTTTATTATACTGCAAATTCAAGATAATAGGGCGACGATAACGCGCTGATCGGAGAATTTACTCCAATTCTGTTGACATTTCGCGTTAAAGAAATAGTTTAGGACTGTTTGAACCAACAGTCAAAGAGGAGAGAAGCATGGCACCGGTGCATCCTGATATCCTGGCGGCCCTGACAACGGGAATCCAGTCCGAAGTGGCGGCCTATGTTTTTTATCGGGAAGTATACAAGCGTTTCGATGACGAACAACTGCGGGAAACGCTGGAACAACTTGCAATCGAAGAAAAAAAGCATTTTCACTACCTGGAAAAGCAGTACGACTCACTGGTGCGATCCGAAAAATGGATCAGTACTGCCGACATTCTCAAGCAGAACGGTCTTCCCGAAATCAACGAACAGATGACCGGTGAACACAAGGAGTTGATCGATCAGGTGGAAAAGGCATCCGGGATTCGCGAAATACTGGATATCGCCTACGATCTCGAAACCGCGGCACGGGATTTGTATCGCGGCGCGGCCGAAGAGAGCGATTCCCGCCAGGCCAAAGAGGTATTCGGTTACCTGGCGAAATTCGACGAGGGACACATGCGGCTGATCAATTCCATGCTTGACAAACTCGATGACTGACCGCTTACCCGCCCGCTTCAAGCCCCGTTGTCGTTTTTTTTATTTTACCCGACCAACCTGTCAAGTATACTACCGGCATGAAATCACCGTATCTCACCTGGATTGAAATAGACAGCCTCGCCTTCCGGCATAATCTCGCCGGTCTGCGGAAACTGGCAGGGACCCGAATGATCGCCGTAGCGGTCAAGGCCAATGCTTACGGGCACGGACTCCGGGAAATCGTGGGGCTGTTGCGCGATGAGAACGTCGACTATGTGGCGGTTCATTCGACGGAAGAAGCCGCATCCGCCCGCAAGTACGGCTGGACCAAACCTATCCTGTGTGTCGGCTATATCCCCCGATCCGAACTCGAAAGCGTGCTTGAAAACAACATCGAACCGACTGTCTATAATATCGATACGATCACACGGCTTGGGAAACTGGCGCAAAAACGGAACACCACCATCCCGGTTCATCTGAAAATCGAAACCGGTACTAATCGCCAGGGAGTGGAAATTTCACGGATCGGCAAATTTCTCGATACCCTTCGCGGCTTTCCAAAGCTGGCCTTGAAAGGAGTATCGACCCATTTCGCCAATATCGAGGACACCACCGATCACAGCTACGCCAATCAGCAACTGGCCGCGTTCAACACCGCCGTGAAAAATATCCGTGCCGCCGGTTTTCGACCGCAACTGCGGCATACCGCCTGTTCAGCGGCTCTGTTGCTGTTTGAAAAGACCAAATTCGAGATGGTTCGTCCGGGCATAGCGCTTTACGGCCTGTGGCCTTCGAAAGAAACTTATTTATCCTATCGCCTCCAGGGTGGAACCAACAGCATTCTCAACCCGGTACTCGGCTGGAAAACTCGTATCGCCCAGATCAAGGACGTCGCCCCGGATGCCTATGTCGGTTACGGATGCACGTATCGCACCACCGCAAAGACCCGGCTGGCGGTTCTTCCCGTCGGCTATTCCGACGGATACGACCGCGCGCTTTCGAATCTGGCGCACGTGCTCATCAGGGGAAAACGCGCGCCGGTGCGGGGAAGAGTCTGCATGAATTTGATCATGGCCGACATTACGGATATCAAAGGCGTGAAACTCGAGGATACGGTTACACTGCTGGGAAGCGACGGGAATGAGAGAATCAGCGCCGATCAATTGGCATCATGGGCGGGAACGGTCAATTACGAAATATTAAGCCGTCTGAAGGGGTCAATTCCCCGGCTGTTGGTATGACACCCCATATTGCGTTTTTTATCATCATGTCGCGCAACAGATTGACAATTTTTAACTTGTTTTTATGATTCGTGTACTATCATATTTTGGCGGTATCAGGGTAAGCAAGAAACCGGAGAAATTTTTCACTTGACATATTTTTCTCTGGGGGCTACCTTAGCATTTGTGAAGGATTTCACAATCGTGTAATGAAATAGCGCATCTGATGGCATAAGGACTCATGGTAGCTGTGGCCGCTGGCAGAAAAAAAATATCCGAATCAACCATTCGCCGATTATCGTTGTATTACCGCGTGCTTTCGGTTCTCGAAAAGGAGAACTACCAGACGGTATCCTCGCGTGAGTTGGCGAAACGTGAAAAACTGACCCCGGCGCAAGTCCGCAAAGATCTTTCGTTTTTCGGATCTTTCGGTACCAGAGGTTTGGGATACCCGGTCTCCGAGTTGAAAAAGCAAATCGGCGAGATTCTGGGTTTGAACCGGGTATGGAATGTGGCATTGATCGGTGTCGGAAATATCGGCTCGGCGCTGGTCGGCTACAAGGAATTCCTTCGTCAGGGCTTTCGTATCAAGGTCATATTCGACAATGACCAGCGTAAAATCGGCTCCAACCACAAGGGTATCAAGGTCTCCGATATTCAAAATCTGGAGCAGGATTTAAGGGACAACAACATCGAAATCGTGGTGATCGCGGTTCCGGCGACGGTGGCGCAATACATTGTCGACGACGTGGTTAAGGCGGGAATCAAGGCGATTCTGAACTTTGCGCCATTGAATTTAAAAGTGCCTTCGGACGTGTTTTTGCGCAATGAAAATATGTCGATGGAGCTGGAATATCTGTCATTTGCCCTGAAAAATCTTCAGGATGGCAAAGGAACCATTAAATAGAATACGTCGTTTAAGAAAAAGCTGCCTCACGGAAGGAGGCGGCAGTTACCTCTTTAAAGTGTCACCTTGGATTGGCGCCCGCTTAACGAGGCGGGCGCCGTTATTTCAGGCAACATATTCCGGCAAAACCATCCGATACCTGAGTATAAGACATAGACAATAATAGACGGCTCATAAGGGACGATTATGTTTAAACTTCGCATCATCCTGCTGATTATCGGCAGTGTATTACTGGTCATATCATCAGCCTCGGCTCTCGACAGCCTCAGTGTCCATTTGAAAGAGGGCGGCAAGGCCTTTTCCAACAACGATTATCCCCTGGCGATCGAACATTTCACGGCGGCGCTGGAAATAGACTCGAACAACGTGCTGGCTTTGCAATCACTCGGTGTCATCAATTCCGATCTGGGTAAATACCGGCAGGCAATTGATTTTCTGGATCGGGCGATGGCACTCGATTCGACCGATGCGAGCACATACAACAGTCGGGGGATTGCCCTGCTCGGTATAAAGGACACCACCGCCGCACTTGAAATGCACCGTCGAGCGGTGAAACTCGCTCCCCAAAAAACACGTTTCGCGGTCAATCTCGGAAACCTGCTGTTCGGCATGAACAGACTGACCGAGCTTCTCATGACAATGAAAAGCGTCCTGACGTACGACACGACCGACGCCCAGGTGTACTACCTGATCGGTCGCGGGCTTCTTGCCGCAAGCAAACAGTATGAATGTGTGGATTTTTTCGACAAGGCCCACAAGCTCAAACCGAACAACCTGCAATATGAGTACTACCTGGCGGTAGCGTATCATGAAACCGATAACGTCGTGGAGGCGGAAACCGGTCTGAAGGAAATCCTGAAAAAATCTCCCAATCATTTCGATGCCCGGATGCGGCTGGGAGTCATGTATATTTTGGCCAACCGTATCAAAGAGGCGCGCGACCAATTCGAGGAGGCGGTTCGGATCGATCCCGAAAGCGAAGATGCCAAAGTGGCGTTGGGTTCGGTATATATGCGTTTGGGTATGACAAAAAAAGCCGACGAGATATATGCCTGGCTTGAAAAGAGAAATCCGAGTGCGGCGGAGAAAATGCGCCGCCTGGGAGAAGCACGTTAGCCCGAACGGCCTAAAAATACAAAGCCGGGATTGATTCCAATCCCGGCTTTTTTATTGTGACAGGTCGAAATCATCACGGACAAAGCGGTTCGGGGCCGGGTGGCGATCCGTACAGAAAGTCGATCAAATACAAAATATCCAGCAAATTGATACTGTCATCGGCGTTGGCATCACCCGCCTCAATCGGATCGGGCGCGACTCCCGGCGGATCGCTATACACATAATCGATAAGAAACAAAATATCGAGTAGGTTGATTGCCTCATCTCCGTTGGCGTCCCCGCACTGGTAATCGCACACGTCGCCGATACCGTCGCCGTCGCTGTCAATCTGATCCGGGTTATAAACATAGGGGCAGTTGTCCGGATCACAATCGTTATCGGGATAATCAGGATCGCCGAATCCGTCGCCGTCGGAATCGATACAAACCGGGCCGGCCCATCCTTCAAGGAACAGCAGAACTCTGGTGAGAATCGTATCGCGCCCGGTCCAGGAGCTGAATCCGTTGGCGATTGCCTCATAGCCGAACGTGAACAACGCCAGTCGATATTCACCGTCGTATGTCAGCGCGGAATAGCAGTCATTGCAATTGGTGAAATGCAATTCGGGTTCCGCGCCGCCGACCGGCACCGCCCATTGCGACAAACCAATTGCCTGCTCCGCGCCGCTCTGATATCTCAACTTGAAACCGTCGCCGATACGCGATTCATCAACGCCGATGTGTTCGTACCAAAAATAATCTCCGCCGTACCGACAGTGCAGATAATCCTCAAGGAAAGCGGAGTCTTCCTGATGCAGTTCCGAAAGCAGTCCCTGACCGGTCAAAAACAGATTACCTCCGGCATCGAGAAAATCCTTCATGGCGTCGATGTCGTCGACCACCAGATAATCGTCGGTGCTGTCACCGGTAAACCAGATCACGGTGTTGTATTTGCTCAGTTCCGTTCCCGGCGGCGATCCCTGTCCGACCTTTTCCCAGACATGGGCCGGCATCCGTTTTTTACGCAGGTCATCGAGATAAACATTTTCATACTGGTACGGATCACCCCGATCGTCATCGACCAGCAGAATGCCGGCATGACCGAGTTCATATTCGAAGGTAAACACCTCCCCGTATACACCGCTGTCGGATTCGATCGTAATGATGAACGTATCCAGAATGGCATGATCCAGTTCCGGGACGACATACTCAAGCGGCATACCCAGATTATTGGAACGCGCGCCGCGTCCTTCGACGGCGGGGAAGGTGACGTCCGGCTCGGTGAATACGACGTCGGGATTCACACAGGACATCGTAAACGTGACATTGGAATCGACCATCCCGTTGTTTTTGATAAAGAAATAAAACGCGACGGTCTCGCCTGAATCATGAAAACCGTCTCCGTTCTGATCCACGAACTGAACCGAATCGAAAATATAGAAGGAGTGATACTTGAGATCGATCGCCTGCGCGATCGCCTCGCACATTTCGGTTCGATAGAATCGACTTCGTACCGACGTCACGATATTGCCGTCGATGACCGGTGGATGATCGTCGCCGAGAAATATCGCTCCGGCCGCTTCATACTCGGCGAGATAATCGATTTTGCCGACAATCTCCCGGCCATCGATAACGTCGGCCGCCGCCAGCACCCGTGTCGCCCGACACCAGGCACTGACCACCAGTTCCTCGTCCGCCGCCAGTGCAATCAAATCCAGCGCGTCTTGATCGGTCCGAAGTGAATCGTGCGCATCACCCGGCATGATGGAAATGCAGTCATATTGGGTGATATCGGGAATGGACGTGAATATGCGATTGACCGGAAACCACGGACTGCCGACCGATGCGGCATAGGTGCAGGGATAGATACTGTCGGTCAGAGCGGCGATGGTCACATCCCAGCGATAGTCCTCGAAATGTTGAAGAATATTGGGATTGCCGTCATTGTAATTGAAATTGGCGCCGTAGTGATTGTCCATCAATAGCAGGATATTGACATCATCGGGATCGGTGACCGTTTGGTTTTCGACCACGATGATTTCCGTTCCGGTGGCGGTCAGATCGAGATCGTGCGAGAACGTGCAGGCAATCGTCAACTCGTCGCCGGCGGAAGGAAGCAGGCCGAGTGAAATCCATCCTTCATTAAGATCATAGCAATATTGCATCAGATCGAGCGGCATGCCGTTCAGAGAAACGGATGTAATCGCCTGCAGGGGTTGCAAGCCGACATAAAATACTTTTTTGACGCCATCGGCGGTGATAGCGCCGGTGGTGTCCACCAGATATTCATTGTCATAATCGGCCCAGGTAATCTGCTGGATGGAATAGGTCACCGTGCCGCCTGTCAGGTAATTCCAGACATATTTCTGAGACAATGTCCCGCCGGTGTTTTCAAAGACGCCGAAATGCGAGTACCAGCCGCCTCCCGCCAGATCCAGATCGCCATCGTTGTCATAATCGGCCCAGGCTACGGCCGACGGTTCATCATAAGTATCACTGGTCCATGCCGGAAGACTGTCCAGCGTTCCGGCATTGTTGTGGAACAGGTAGAAGTTCGAACCGGAACCGGCAACGGCGAGATCGGGGTAACCGTCGCCGTCGACGTCGCCGAATGTCATCTGCCGTCCGCCGAAAATAGCGTCGGTGTGCCAGGAGGGACTGGTTTCCAAAACGCCGCCGAGATTGTAATACACCGACACCCCGGCGCCACCGGCACCGGCGGAATGCACCAGATCAAGATCGCCGTCGAGATCGATATCGCCGAATGCGACGTCGGTGCCGTAATACAGCTCGTTGGATTGCCAGTTCGGGACGGTATCAAATGTCCCGCCGTTATTGACAAACACCGCCACCGGCAGGGCTTTGGACCAGTCGGGATTGATAACACTGCGAATCCCCTGGGCAAACGCCAGGTCGAGATCGCCGTCGCCGTCAACGTCTCCTCCGGTACAGGAAAACACATTGGTTCCCGCTGACTGCCAGGCCGGCGTGGGGGACAGGCCGTTGTCATTCACGTACATCACCTGCGGAACCGACGGAAATCCGGTGTACCGATACCCCAAATTGCAAACCACCAAATCGGGATCGCCATCATTGTCGAAATCTCCAATGTACAACTGGCCGGATGGTCGGGCGTCATCCGAAACCCAGCCCACGGTATCGGGAAGACCGTCCGGACCGTTGAAATAGATGATGTTAGCGATATTGGATTCATCCAGTCCTTTGGTCACCGCCATATCCAACCAGCCGTCACCGTCAAAATCGGCCCAACCCACTCCCGTGGGAACCTGGGTGGAATTGCTTCCCTGCCAGATTGATGAATAGGACATCGGAATATCGGCATCGGCCGATATACACAGAAAAAACAACAGTATCAAACATTGAAATCCTGCAGACAGACACTTGCACATGATACACCTCTTCCAATAAGTCCGCCCCGACCTCATGAATAAAAGGGTAACGGTCGGCGAGCGATGAACTCGAAATATGCTCATCTTCTTTTCACTGGCATGATTACCAAAGCGGAAGACGCTTATAGTATACTGGTGGTGATATTTCAGCCGATCATCCGACGCGTGTTTTTTTTGGTTGTCACCTCCACAAAACCGCAACTACCGATGCCATCGGGAGTTTTCACTTCCTTAACATGGCCCCGGACAGTCTGTTATAAATATGGCTTCAGTAATCAGGAGGGATTACCAAACCCATCTATTATGATGGTGATTAAAAGGCCGTTTTCTTTCAAATGATTATGGAGATTGCATGTGACAACGGCCCCGATTTGTCATCAATCGGGGCCGTCGTCATTATTCAGATCAGCCGAGAAGCCGTTATCATCAAACGAATTAAGGACAGAGCGGTTCGGGGCCGAGCGGAGAACCATACAGATAATCGATTATATACAATAGATCCAGCAGATTGACATTGCCGTCGGCGTTGGGATCGCCCGATTCGATCGGATCGGGAGCGACTCCCGGCGGATCGCCGTAGACATAGTCAATGAGGAACAAAATATCGAGCAGGTTTATGGCTTCATCGCCGTTGGCATCGCCACAGACATAATGGATGTAGGCCAGCCCCGGGGAAACCAGAGGAGTGTAGATATCAAACAAACCGCCGGTGAAATATGGCTCATAGTCGTCGAAAGACACGATTTCCAGCGATGCGGTTTGATCCACCGAACCGGCGGATATGGTAAAATACAGCTTGAGTATATTCCCCACGCCCGGTTGCAACTGCTGGTCGGGTTCGCCATAGGCATGGGATAGCATGGATATAACCAGCTTCTTATTCGCATTATAATCGAGAGTAACCTCATAGAAATCTTCGGTTCGGCAACCGGCAGTCGAGAAGGAATCATACACCAGTTCCAAATCGCCGTCATAGGCAAGAGGCACTTGTATCGTACGTAAAGGGATTGCATTCCTGGCCGAAACGGTTACCTCGACCGTCTGTCCCACTTTGCCGGGAGCGTCGGAGACCATCAAGGAATCCGCGAAGGCGATGACATACTCATCCTGATACGCCAGATAGGTCTCACCGCCGGAGCTGATTTCAAGCGAGACGGTATAGCGCCCGGTATCGTCATAGATATAAGTCGGCGCCTGCACGAAAGCCGAATCACCGTCGCCGAAATCCCAGATCCACTCATCCACGGTAAGTTCGGATGTCCCCTGAAACTGCACCTCCAGCGGAATTTGGCCGAACCTGGTTTCGGTGTACATATTCACGTTTCGCGCCGGTTCGATGTTTACGTACGCCACTTCATAATACCACGGGCACAACGAATCAGGTTCATAACTGCAATAAAGATTGTCAAAGGTATACCAGGTTGTAAAGGACGTGTTGGTCCAGCCGTAATTCATGTGATATTGATAGGATTCGGAAACCTCGCGATACCCGTCACAGACGATATCATGGCCGGGGATTTCATACAATATGGGACGGTCGTTATCGATTTCGGTTTGTATAATCTGGAACCATTCCTCCAATGAATAATCGGAACGATGCAAACGTTCGATTTTGTTCTGATAGCGGAAAAACTCCGGCAATGCAGTGAAAATCTCATACGAACCCGCGGGGGTGACACAATATCCGTACTTCGCTTCAAAAGCCACGCCCACTTCATAACAGAGTTCCGCCACATTTTCGGGAGAACCGTCGTAAACGTACGGATCGGAAAAGTCTGCGGTAAGATCGCCGCCGCCCGCTCCGGTGCAATAGTCGCCGCTCCAGTAGTACGTATGCGATCCGACACCGAACGGCGGCCATTGATGATAATTGATGATCTGCGCCGTCGCCAGCGTAACGCAACCGACCACGCCGACGCCGCTTCCGCCGTCGGGACAGGAGTCGTTGTATGGTGAACGCTGATGCCAAAAAGTCGTCAGCAGGGGACCGGCATCCCGGTCGATTCGCATATCTTTGGTATCCGACGACTGCAGAATTTTCTCCGGCGGGACCGCCATTCTATTCCATTCCCGGCGATGGGCGGCGTCGAACAGGACGGCTTTTTCATCGGAGGGAACGGCATCCATGCTTCCGTACCGATCGACAAACATGCGGGTGCGATTCACCAGCACCTCCCGTAAGAGATCGGGCATGCCACCCGTGTCATCGAAATGTAACCGACCGATTTCGGCATAAGCCTTTACCGGTGGCAGTTGCTTCAATGCCGGCACCACGACATAACCGTCGGGAGAAATCGTATAGCACGTCGCCACCGTTTCCTCACCGTCGCGAAGTGCGTCGGCTGTCATGATTTCGGGTGAGGTCGAACCGGCCCATCCACCCCGGGCGGAGACCATCAGCGTCAGCCAGTTGCGACACACGGATTCCATTTCGTCAGGTGTTGCGCGTTCCGCATTGACGTTCATGCCGATTGTCATCAGCATGAACAGCAATAACATCACGAAACGGCGTTGTTGTTTGCCCCAAGGCGTGAATCGGGACATAGTCGCCTCCTGTAGATAGTGGTTACATATGCAAACTCGTGAGGATGGCGGTATGCATACACCTATACGCGCTCAAAATCTTGCCTACATATTCGCTACCCGCCTTGAAGAAACGGATACCCCGAGAGTGTCGGCATTGATCCGATGCGGGTATTCATGATCAAAACCCCGGACACACTCCCTTCCGGGAAAAAAGCATGTGGGCGAACCACCGGGTGCGGTGTCAATGGTTGTCATTCGATTCGTCGTCTTCGGCTGATCAATACAGGATAATCCTCTCCACAGCCGTGTATATAAATATACGGCATATTGCATTTCTGTCAAGATTAAATGATGACGGTATATGTCATGAATGGAACGCAAAAAAGCCCGGCAAATATGCCGGGCTTGAGTCTTTCCATGCCGAAAAAACCGAGTCTATTTCAGCAAAAGCATACGCCGGGTTCGTTTATTGTCCCCGGCCTTCAACTGATAAAAATATATGCCCGATGCCGCCGCGCGGCCGTCGGCGGTAAGGCCGTTCCAAATCACCGAGTGCGATCCCGGCACTTGCAGTTCGCCGTCGATCAGCGTGTTCACGGCCTGTCCCAGCAGGTTGTACACCGTCAGAGTCACTTCCGTCCGGCGCGGCAAATCGTACGCGATAGTCGTCGCGGGATTGAACGGATTGGGATGGTTCTGTCGCAAAACAACCGACGTCGGCAGTAAAGACGGATCATCATCATCGGCGTCCAGCGGAATATTCTTGGCGTTGATCAATACCGTCACGCCGGCATCGTAGAAACACGGTACGACCAGATCGATCGCCCCATCATTGTTGAAATCGGCGGCATGCACGTCTTCCGGTTGCGGGCCCTCGGTGACTCCGACCGGAATGGTAAACGCGTACCAAAAAGCTCCTCCTCCGGCGGCTTCGAATATTGATATTGTGCCCATTGTGCCGGAATAGCGATTGGCCGTCACAATATCCGGATCGTTATCGTTGTCCAAATCGGCGGCAATTAACGCCACCGGATTGGAAGCGTACGTGGAAAGATTGACTGCGTCTTGAAATGTACCATCGTCGTTGCCGTATAACACCGAAATATCATAAGACATGATATTGACCGTAACCACGTCGTCCCGGCTGTCGCCGTTGACATCCTCGGTGATAATGTCATTGGGATTGCTTTCCTCCAGTCTGCCGACCGGGTACATCTCGCCTTTCGTAAATTCCGCCTTGCCGTTATTCGTCCAGAACCGCACGGCATCATCTCTGGTCAGGACAATGGCCACATCAAGAGTACTATTGCGGTCGAAATAGCCGAGAGTGACCGCCTGCGCTCCGTCGCCGTTGCCATAGTAAACCGGTTCTCCGGTAAAAGCCGCATTGTCCAGATTAAGATACACGGCAAAGTCATTCGATACGGTGGTCGTCGCCACCAGGTCGATATCGCCGTCGTTGTCCAGATCACCGGCGGCAACGTACGAGGCATTGTTATCGCATTCGTAATTAATCGCTTCGGCGAACGTTCCGTCGCCGTTGTTATACAGCACCGAAACGGCATTACCGGTGGCGGCCACAAGATCGGGATGATCGTCGGCATTGAGATCAACGGCAAGTACGTAGACCGGATTGCTATAAACCGAATAGGTGATGCTTTCCCCGAATGTCCCGTCACCGTTGTTGAACAGAACATACAAGTCGCTGTATCCGGCGACTACCAGATCACGATACCCATCACCGTCGAAATCCCCCGAAGACACCGAGTTCGGTTCGGAGTGTATTCCTCCCACGGCATAATTGACATTAGGCAGAAAAGAAATGCCGGACTCGGCGAATATCGCCGCATGCAATAGGAAAATCAGGCAAAGGCCTTTAACAAAACTTTTCATTTATACTACCTCCATGATTTCCCGTTGTAATCGGGATATTGCGCGGCGGAGTGTGAGGCCGTTCGGCGTTACTGCCGAATACAATCTATTTTAACAGGATCATTTTTCTTGTCCGACTAAAATCCCCGGCGGTGAGACGGTACAAATAAATCCCCGACGCCGTTCTGCGTCCTTCGGCGTCGGTGCCGTCCCATACCACGGAATACGTTCCGGCGGATTGAATTTCATTTACCAGCGTCGTCACTTCCCGTCCGAGAATGTCATACACTCGTAGCGTCACTTCCGACCGAGTCGGGACCCGGTACGATATTCTCGTGGTCGGATTAAACGGATTGGGATAGTTTTGCGACAGGACATAATCACCCGGCAGGGCGCCCCGATCATCATCGGAGACCGGCGTGGTAATTCGAATCCGTGAAAGGCCCTCGCCGGACGTTCCTATCCAAACGTCACCACCTGAGTCGACCGCCAGACAGGTGACGTTGACATTGCGTATATTTTCATCGTTGTCGATATTGATTTTAATCCAGGAATCCCCATCGTAACGACTCACCCATACCGAATCGGGTTCCTGTTGTGTCTCGCGATGGCCGCACCAGACATATCCGTTGCTGTCAAGTGCAAGAGAAGCCACCGGGCCCGGCGCCAGGCCGCTGTTTTGCGACGTGTAACAAATCCAGTCGGAGTTGCCGTCAAAGCGGCAGACGCCGCTGTCGGTTCCAATCCAGTAATAGCCGGACCAATCCTGAATCACGCTGTAGACTTTGTCGGACGGCAAATCACTGTTGCCGACGGTAAACGCCGTCCACGCCACGTCGTCCTCGAAGCGATACACACCGCCAATGGTGGCGGTCCAAATATCCCCATCGGAATCCACGAAAACATCACGAATGCTGTTGTCCATGGGTGATGACGGAGCCTGGTAAGCAGTCCAGACACTGTCAGGGGACAATCGGCTGA
>CAZVNK010000035.1:0-13254 GCA_964628115.1 uncultured Ignavibacteriaceae bacterium
TAAACGAAAGAAAATATGACCGAGCAAACCGAAATCAGAAAACCGGCGGTGGCGGGGATGTTTTACCCCGGTGAACCGGGAGAATTGTCCAAGCAGTTGGCGCAGTATTACAGCGAAGCCAAAAAGAAAGCCCTCCCGGGACACCCGATCGGCATCATCGCGCCGCACGCCGGGTACCAATATTCCGGGCAAACCGCCTCGGAGGCATACAAACAGCTTGAGGGAGAGCAGTATGACGTGGTGGTGGTGATCTCTCCGTCGCACACGGTGTTCTTCCAGGGGGTGTCGGTGTACAATGGCTCGGCGTACGAAACCCCGCTCGGGAAAATAGAAATCGACGAGGAATTATCGCGTAAATTGTCGCAGACTCATCAAGGAGTCTTTCTGTCGAACAAGGGACATACCGGCGGATCGGTGCGAGGCGAGCATGCTCTTGAGGTTCAGCTTCCGTTTTTACAACAGGTGCTGGGACGGTTCAAGCTGGTGGCCCTGGTGATGGGCGATCAGGAGGAATCGACCGCGCGATCGCTGGGCGAGGTGCTGGCGTCGGTCCTCACTGGCAAAAACTGCCTGATCGTGGCGTCGACCGATCTTTCGCATTTTTACGCCGAAAAAGAGGCGCGTCGTCTCGACGGCAATATCCAAAAGGCGGTCGAGCAGTACAATCCCGACCGACTGCGGTCGGTCCTCGGCTCCGGCAAGGGAGAAGCCTGCGGCGGCGGACCGATGATTGCGATGATGATCGCCACCAAACGCATGGGCGGCGAACAGGTCGTGGTCACGCGTTATTCCACGTCGGCGGAAGCCTCCGGCGATTTCAACGAAGTGGTCGGTTACCTGTCGGCGGTGGTGGTTGCATCGAAAAAGCCGAAATCGGCCGATGCCACTATGGGAACCATGCCGAAAAGGTCTTCGGACAGACTGATTAAAGATGAAAAACAATACTTGCTCGATCTGGCGCGGCGTTCGATTGCGGCCGGATTGAAAAAATCCGAACTCGATGAACCGGCACCGGAATCCCGTCTGTTGAAAGATAAGCGCGGAGCGTTCGTTACGATTAAAATCGACGGTTAACTCCGAGGGTGCATCGGAATGATTCGCGCCGCCAAACCACTCTATCAGGCGGTTGCCGAAATGGCGCAGGCGGCGGCGTTCGAGGATCCCCGTTTCGCGGAGCTTTCCGAACGTGAATTCGACAAACTCGAGATTGAAATATCCGTCCTGTCGCCATTGATACGCGTGAATGATTTCGATGAGATCAAGGTCGGTCGCGATGGCTTGTTGATTCGCATGGATATGCACTCCGGACTCCTTCTGCCGCAGGTGGCCTCCGAATACAACTGGGATCGCACCGCGTTTCTGGAACAAACCTGCCTGAAAGCCGGTCTGCCGAAAAACAGTTACCGCGAAAAGAACGCCGAAGTTTATCGTTTCACTGCCGACGTGTTTTAATCCGTCGGCAGACCACATCGGATTATTCTCCGTCTAATGATATGCGCACAATGGGCTTGTCTTTTATCGACTCCATCCATACATTGTCACAATGCCGAATGACACACATACGGTTTTAATAACCGGCGCCAACGGATTTGTCGGCAGTCGGTTGTGCCGACGATTGATGACCGACGGTTATAAAGTCATCGCCGGAGTCCGGGAGGGGTGCAATACCGATCGCCTCAAAGGGCTTGAATTGGCATATCGCTATGGTGATATCACTCAACCCGACACTCTTCCGGACATGATCGCCGGTGTCGATTATATCGTGCACAACGCAGGCGTGGTGAAAGTCAACCGGCCCGAGACGTTTTTTGCGGTCAATCGCGATGGTACCGAAAATCTTCTCAAAGCCGTCGCCGAAAGCGAGACGGTTAAAAAGCTGGTGTATATTTCGTCGATGGCCGCCGCCGGCCCGTCGAAGAAAGCGCGACCGTTAACCGAGGATGACGAGCCGAACCCAATCACCGCCTATGGCCGCTCCAAACTGGCCGGTGAAGAGGTCATTCGCAAATACAAAGACACGGTCAATGCGGTGATTATCCGCCCCCCCGGCATTTACGGTCCCGGCGACAAAGAGATGTACGCTTTTTTTCAAATCGTCAATAACCGCATCGCGCCGTACCTCGGACGGCTGAGTCGCAAACTCCAGTTGGTGCACGTCGACGATCTGGCGTATGGCGTCGCCAGGGCGCTTGGCGCCGACACTCAATCCGGGCGCGTCTATTTTATCGCCGAAAATAAAAGCTATAACTATCGGGAGCTGGTCGGTCATTTATGCCGCGCGGTCGACAGGTTCTGCCTGCCGATTTATGTCCCCGGCTTTATTTTGCGAATAATTGCCTGGCTTTCCGAGCATACAATGAGCATATTCGGCAAAACGCCGATGTTTACGGTCGAAAAAGCCGATGAAATCCTGGCGGACTGGGAAACGGACGTTTCCCGGGCGCGGGATGAACTGGGATTTGAATCTCAGATACCGTTTCCGCAAGGCGCCAGAGAGACGGTATTCTGGTATCGTGAAGAGGCCTGGTTGTGATTATCAGTTTCAAATTGCTGACCTACTGCCTGATCGCGGGTGGTGTCTATGTCATTTTTGTCGATATCATCTGGAACTGGCTGGAGAAACGTATTCCGATGTTCGACAGCTTTCCGCGCGATCTGCTGGAAGTGAAAAGTTTTTCATGGTTTGTCTCGTCGTTCGTGGTTGAGTTCGTCTTTTTAGTGCTGATGCCGGCTGTGCTGTACGGCTGGTTTTACACGGTGATCCCTTTTTACGGGATTCGCGGCGGAGTGGCGACCGGATTATACTTGTTTTTGTTCGGAATGGTGCCGTTGGCTATATTATTCATGTTCCGGGTTCGTCTTCCGGGCGTGTATGTCCTGTACCTGTTGGCCGGCATGATGATTCGCCTGATCGGCGCCATGGCGATAATCGGTTACCTCTACGCGCTGTGATTCAGGGGGAAGAAATCAATGACTATGCAGAATGATTTTGCCTCGGTGAGGCGGTTGTTTCCGATCACGTCGGCCAAAAACCGTATGACCTATCTCAACTCCGCCTCGACCGGCCCGCTGTGCAAACCGGTGCGGTCGGCATTGACCCGCTACAACGACCGCATGGAAACGGTCGATCCGAAAATCGACAGTGACGCTTTTGCGACGCTGGATCATATCCGACAACTCGGAGCGAAAATGATCGGGGCGCGATCCGATGAGGTCGGATTCGGTTTCCATACCGGATTCGGATTGAATATCGCCGCACTGGGTCTTCCGCTCAAACGGGGCGACGAAGTGCTCTTGTCGGACGTGGAGTTTCCCTCGAATGTCTACCCGTGGGTTGTTTTGCGGGAGCGGGGGATACGCGTGACGTTTGTCAAGTCAACCGATGGATTCTTCGATATGGAGAATCTCAGAAAAACAATCACTAAAGAAACCAAAGCCCTGTCGCTGTCGCACGTGCAATTTTTCAACGGCTATAAAAACGACGTGAAAACAATCGGCCGAATATGCCGTGAACACGGAATGCATTTCGTGGTCGACGGTATTCAGGGATGCGGCGTGGAACCGATTGATGTCCGGTCATGCCATGTCGATATCTATTCGGCGGGCGCCCAGAAATGGCTGTTGTCGCCGCTGGGTACCGGATTGTTTTATGTCCGCAAGGACTTGCAGGAGCGAATGAATCGCCCTTTTGCAAGCTGGCTGGGTGTGGACTGGAAAATGAATTTCAGCGATCTGTTTCATTATGATCTGCCGTTTTTCGATTCGGCGCGTCAGTTCGAGCTGGGAACCTACCCCTACGGTCACGTCTTCGCCATGGAATCGGCGCTGGAATTGATCGGCTCGCTGGGGGTGCGGAATATCCAAAAACATAATTATGAACTTCTGGATCGTTTGATTGACTTTTTGAAATCATCATCGTATTTTCGGATTACATCATCGCTGAAACAAAGACATCGCTCATCCATTCTTGCCTTTACCTGTCCCGAGGCGAAAGCGGTGTTTACGGCGCTGGGAGCGGCGGGGATCGTAACGTCGTTTCGTGAGGGAGCGATTCGGGTATCGGTTCACCTGTTTAACAATCGGGCCGATATCGATAAACTTACCGGCGTGCTCGCTCGATACAGTAAGTAACGAATACGTTTTTTGTTTTTATCAACCGCGACAATTCAACGGTATAATCGGCATAATCCTTCGGGAAAGGAGAAAGAAATGGTAAAAGTAATCTGCGGCGTGAGTATGATTCTCCTGCTGACCTTTGCGGTCGGTCTGGCGCAGGATACCCCGCAACCGAAATCCGAACTGACGGTCGAAACCGAACTGTGCACCGGAGTCGAGGAACGGATGCCGGTCGGTATGACCAATACGTTCACCGCCGACGTCGACAAGGTTTGGCTCTGGTGCCGGGTAACCGGCGCGACCGATACCACCGTGGTGAAACACGTGTATTACCGCGACGGGATCGAGATGGCGACCGTGGAACTTCCGGTGAAAAGCTCATCGTGGCGCACCTGGAGCTCCAAGACCATCCTGCCGACGTGGACCGGCAAGTGGGAAATCAAAGTACTCGACGAGTACGACAACGTGCTGGCGACGATTCCGTTTACGGTCAGTCCGGCGATGGCCAGCGACGACAGCGAACAATAAGCACGCGCGAAATCGCATAAGGCAGGCTTTATATGAAGTCTGCCTTTTTTTATTGATTGTCTTTTGGTTTAAGTAATTCCGAGTGATTGACAAAGTAATTATGGATTGCTTCAGCCGCAATGCGATGTCCTTTGGCATTGAAATGAATCGGGTCGATTGCGACGTCATCGAATAAATCATCATACATATCGAATATCCGCGCCAGATCGACCAGCGGGGTGCCGGTGTTGTTGGCCAGAAAACGGGTGCTATTGTTGTACGCCTCATGATAATCGTGCATGGGCGATTTCCTTCCCGGCGGATAATAGTTTTCAAGCGAAGGAATCGGCGAGGTCAATAGCAGTACTTCGACGTCATGATCGCGCGCGGCGTTTCTGATTGTCATCTCATTCTGATAGAAATCGGTGACCGGAACACGATACGTGATAGGGCCGTTTTTACGGAGAGTCTCTTCCAGCGGTTTTTCGGTTGCCCATAAGATGATTTTTCGTATTAATCTATAGATCTTCAAACGTGAGAAGGTGTTTTGTAAGTCAATAACGAATTGCGACGGCATTTGCTGATCACGATCGGCGATATTTTCCGATGCCGCCCACTGATCGTTCCATCCGAACATCAGCATGACGACATCCGGTTGTAGTTTCAATATCTCGGACATAAAAAAGCGTTGTCCCTGTAATGAACTGTAGCCGGGAATACCGGCGTTGATCACTTCGATTTCGGGAAGAGCACTGTCGGCGTTGACCATTGCCTCGAGTTGACGCGCATAGGTCTGATTCTCTTTCATTCTCCATCCGAACGTGCAGGAATTACCGAGCGCCACGATTCGGATTTTGTCGGATTTGGGTGGAATCTCATCACCGCGCAGACCGAAGGAATTGATGCGGATGGTTTCTCCCTCGAAAAAGCGTGAGGAAATCTCCTGTGACGGTCGAAATCGCCAGAGTAGATCACGATCCTTTTTGAATACTTCGGGGTAGTCCAGCGCGCGGTTGACGATAAAAAAGCGATTTTCGAAAAACGTATTGACGGGAACAATCGTGAATACGATTTCGGAAAACAGCACGAAAATTGGAATGGAAAGCACGAGAAAGATAACTTTCCAGCCGAATCGTCGTGTGGGGTGCGATTCCGTCATGATTTAAAAAAGCGAATAGATAAACGGTGCGAGGGCGGATGATTCGGTGCACACCACCAGAAGTGACAACAAAATGAGGAATACCAGTATCGGCCCCAGCCACCAGCGTTTGGAGGTTTTCAGAAAGTACCAGAATTCCCCCAGAATACCGAAGCGATCTTTTGCCGATTGTAAACGTCCCATGCCGCTAATATATGCCCGAATAGTGATTCTTCAATGAAAAAGTTAATCCCGGCCGGTTTTGATTTGCAGATGTGAAAACGACGCCGGGTCGATTCTGCTCTTATCAAGCACGCAATTCTCGATTGCCATGATGTCGATTCCCGATGAGATAAATGTCGCGAACGCATCCTGTGGGGTGCGGGCAATGGGATGCCCGCGAAGATTCAGCGACGTGTTTAGCAAAACCGCCATGCCGGTCTGTTGTTCGAATTTTCGCAGAATCAGATACAGCAGGCGACTGTCGGTCTCATTGACCGTCTGAATGCGCGAGGTGCCGTCGACGTGCGTGATCGCGGGAATAGTGTCGCGACGGTTTTCATGCACCGTGAAATTGAACAGCATGTACGGTGACGGCCGATCGGTGTCGAAATACTCATGTGCCTTTTCTTCAAGCACGACCGGGGCGAATGGACGGAACGGCTCACGGAATTTAACCGCCTTGTTGATACGGGCTTTCATGTCAACGTCGCGGGGATCTGCCAGTATCGACCGAAATCCGAGTGCGCGGGGGCCGAATTCCATCGGGCCGTGAAACAGCCCGACGATTTTCCCCTGCGCCAGTTGTGTGGCAAGATATTCGGCGAGATCATCGAATGCCATGTTCTCAAACGGTGCGCCGATATCGTTGAGATACGAGGCGACATTATCCCAGGTATACGTTGGCCCAAGTGTGAAATAGGGCTGGTGGTTGTTTTTGGCCGACCCACTCAGAGAATAATAAGCGTATAGCGCCGCGCCGACCGCTCCGCCGCTGTCGGACGATGCCGGCTGTATGTATATTTCGTCGAACAATCCCGCTTTCCGCAGTTTGCCCGTCGCCGAGCAATTGAGCGCGACCCCGCCCGCCAGGCACAGTTTGCTTTCGTCGGTTTGCTTTTTAGTATGTTCAGCCATACGAAAGATAATTTTCTCGGTGACTTGTTGAATCGAAGCGGCGATATCCCGGTCGGAGTCGGTCAATTCGCCTTCGGATTCCCGCCGCGGACGTTCAAACAGTTTTTCGAATTTCGCGCCGGTCATGGTCAGGCCGTGCTGGAATGAAAAATAATCGAGGTTGAGATGGATGGAACCGTCATCGAAAATTCGTACGATTTCCCGCTCAATCAACTCGGCGTATTTGGGTTGTCCGTACGGCGCCAGCCCCATGACTTTATATTCCGCCGAATTGACCTGAAAACCGAGAAAATACGTAAAGGCCGAATATAACAATCCCACCGAATGGGGGTAATTCATGACCCGGGTAAGGCGGATTTGATTGTCCCGTCCATACCCGATCGAGGCGGTCGCCCATTCGCCGACCCCGTCAACTGTGAGAATTGCGGCCTGCTTGAACGGCGAACTGAAAAATGTCCCGGCGGCATGTGACAGATGATGCTCGACAAAAAGAATATCTCCGTGAAAATGCAAATCCTTGTGGATGCGATGCGGAAGCCAGAGTTTTTCGCGAAGCCATAACGGCACCGCCTTGCGGAAAGCCTGATATGATTTCGGGACAGTGGCAAGGTATCCGTTAAGGATGCGGTCGAATTTGGTAAACGGTTTGTCGTAGAAAACGACCGCATCGAGATCGTCGACCGCCATTCCTGCCTTGTCCAGACAGAATTCAATGGCATTGATGGGGAAGTCAGCATCATGTTTTTTACCGGTGAATCGTTCTTCCTGGACAGCGGCCGTGAGAACACCATCGGAAACCAGCGCCGAAGCGGCGTCGTGATAAAAGCATGAAATTCCCAGAATATGCATGGTAGTCAACTCTGATGACGCGCCTGTTCGGGATTAAACTCGCCGATATCGGCTTTTTGCCAGGTCGATTCCTTTTCTATGCTGACCTGAAGAGGGTCATGGCGAAACAATCTCATTATGAATCCGAACGGAGTGAAAATGACATAATAAAAGACAAAGAGTATGACCTCCAGTTGCACCCGCGCCAGCGCGAGCGCGAATCTTTTCCACCCGGCCCATATTTTTGCAAAAAACCGTTTCATATCCGCAAATGTATACGCATACTGGGATTGAGTCAAGCTCGACGATGTATTTAAAAGACAGGATATGAACAACATACAATTCGGATGCGATACACAGCCGTGTCGAATCCGGTCATGGAGAAAATCAATGAAAATGTGCAAACGTTTGACGTTGGTGTTTGGTCTGACGGTTGTTTTTGCGGTTACCGCGAATGCTTTGCCGCCGGTTGAGGGACAGGTGTTCGGCATTTACCCCATGTCCAATGAAGTGTCGTTTTACAAAAATGTCGATGACGACGGCGATAACCGGGGCTGGACAATGCAAATCGTCTCGATTAACGGCTTTAAAGCGGCAACCGATTTCAGTTTTGAATTTACCGGCGATTTCAACTGGGATATGTCATCGGAGAATTACGACTATTATATCGAACTGTCGCTGGTGAAACCGATTAAATGGGGTTTGTCGGTTAATGTCCAGCGAATCGAGGCGACTTTTGAGGATCGCGGCATCAACCAAATCGGTGTTCGTTTTTCTTTTTAAATACGTAGACTTTTCGTATTTCAAGTCTTGACATGGTTTGGGACACTTTTATATTGCGATATCCTTATTCATAATCCCTCCCACCTCTTGGCTTTCCCGGCCAAGGGGTTTTTTTACGGAATCCGCCGTTTTTTTTAATCATTCCGCTTTCTGGCGAGTATATTATATACACAGGATAATACTATGTACAAAACCGGTTTACTTGCCTTTTTGGTGATCATAACGACTTTCGCCCCGATTTTCGCCCAGCAGGGTCTCGAGGGGCTTGTTCCTCGTGGAATGCCGGCGTTTACCCCCGGCGAAAAACCACCGCATCCGTCGGCGGTGACCGTCGCGCGGCTTCATTACGGCGGTGGCGGCGACTGGTACTGGGGAAGCTCTGCGATACCGAATCTTTTGCGATTTATCGCCCAAAGCGATGTGGTACCGATCGACTCACAGGAACATGTTATCCAGATTATGGATGACAACCTGTTTCGCTATCCGTTTATTTTCGCCACCGGGCATGGGGTGATGCGATTTTCAAGCGATGAACAGGAACGCCTTCGGACTTATCTGGCACATGGCGGATTTTTGTTTATCAATGATTCCTATGGCATGGATAAGAACATCCGCAAGGAAATCGCCCGGCTGTTCCCGGAACGGGAACTGGTGGAGCTTCCTTTCGATCACGATCTTTATCACTGTTATTATGATTTCCCGTCCGGGCCACCCAAAATCCACGAGCATGACAATCTTCCCGCGCGGGGATATGCTGTCACGATTGATGGGCGGGTGGTGTTGTATTATCTGTATGAGTCCGATATAGGGGATGGATGGGAAGACCCCCAGGTGCATAACGACCCGCCGGAAAAACGGCAGGCGGCGCTTGAAATGGGGATGAATATTCTGGTCTATGCCCTGACCCATTAACACGACTGGTTCGATTATGAGCAATACGGAAAAAATACTCGGTCTCAAGCGACGTATCAAGCAGACTCTGCTTAAAGAGCGACTGATCTATTTCACCGCCGGTTTGTTTGGGACACTTGCGGCAGTAGTGATGATGTCGATTTTGTTGTCGCTGGTGGCGGGGATCGTTATCCTTCCGGTTTGGGCCAAGATCAGCCTGTTGGCGCTGGCGGGTGTGCTAAGCCTCGGTTTGGTAATCAAACTTGCGCTGACGCGACTGTTTGGCGGTTCGTATGAAAGCGCCGCGTTGAAACTGGAGAGAAAATTCCCGGCCCTGAAAGGCCGTCTGATCGCGGCCCTGCAATTTGCGGCCATACCCGATGACGCTCGCACCGGCTATTCGCCCGATTTGCTGGCGGCGACACTGGTGCAGGCCGAGGAACGTTCACGCGGGATGAATTTCAATGAAGTGCTGACCGTGTATCCGCTCTGGCGAAGCCTGCGGACGCTTGGTGTTTTAATCGCTCTGGCAATTATCATGCTGGTGGTGTTTCCGGGATTGTTCAATCATTCTTATCAGGTTTATTCCCATCCGACCGAGGTGATCGCGCCGCCTCTGGGTTATGCGCTGGAATCCTACCCCGGTTCGAAAACGGCGGTTAAGTATCGCAACGTCGATCTCGGTGGCATTCTGCTTGGCGGGCAATTCCCGAATGAGGCAGTGGTGTATTATCGTTTCGCCGGCGGTGGCTGGCTGGACAGCAAAATTTCTCTGGCCGATGCGCCGAGATACCCGTCCACGGTCGGTGATTCCCTTTTATTTTACACGACTATCAAACAGGTGCGACGTTCGCTGGATTATTATGTGAAAGCCGGGCGTATCACAACTCCGATCGCGCATATCGACGTGGTCGACCGCCCGCGCGTTACCGGTCTCAAGCTGTCGATGTTTTATCCAGAGTACACCGGGATGGCGCCGACCGTGATCGATGAAAACGACGGCACCATTTCGGCGCTGTTCGGCACCCGGGTAACCATGAATATCGAAACCAACGTTTCGATTAAGACCGCCGAGTTGGTGTTCGACGATTCCTCGCTGACCCCGATGAAGATTTCCGGGCAAACCGCCGAATGCGCTTTGCGCGTGGAAACCGACCGAAGATATTATATCCATCTTGAGGATATGCAGGGCGAAAGCAATCCCGATCCGATCGCCTATTACATCACATCGGTCCCCGACGAATTCCCGATTGTCGAGGTTGTTCGTCCGGGTGTGGATATCAATCTCAATGAAAGCATGGAAGTCCCGCTGTTTTTGCGGATCTCCGATGATTACGGATTCTCATCGCTGGTGATGAAATACTGGCATATCGCCGACGGTGTGAAAGGCGACGAAAACGTGGCGGTGTTGCATTTCTCGGATAATATCAAAACCGAGGGAGAAATCAATTTCACGTGGGATATCGAACCACTCAATATGATGCCGTCGGATTATTTGATATACCAGTTCGAGTTGGCCGATAACGACCGTATTTCCGGCCCGAAAGTCACCACCTCGCGGGCCTATATTGCCCGGCTTCCATCGCTCGATGAAATCATCGCCCAAACCGAGCGTGAGCAGGGCGAAATCATCAACGACGCCGAAGCCTACATGAAATCCCAGCGCGATCTTGCCGAGCGGCTCAAGAATGTCGCCCGCAAAATCGAGGAGGAACGGCAATCCGGCAATCAACAACCGGCCTGGCAACAGCAGAAGGAACTGGAGGATATTGCCGCCCGCGACGAACAGATCGCCGAGCAAATTCGGGAGACCGCCAAGAAAATGGATGATGCGATCAAGCGGATGGAAGAGGATCGCCTGGCCAGTACGGAGCTTCTTGAAAAACTTTCTGAGGTGCAGAAGCTGTTCGAGGAAGTGGCCACGAAGGAAATGCGTGAGGCCCGACTTGCCCTGATGGAAGCGCTCAAGAATATGAATCAACAGGAGCTGGACAAGGCGATTCAGGATTATGAAATGAGCCAACAGGAGTTGATGCAGAGACTGGATCGAACGATTGCCCTGTTGAAAAAACTGCAAATCGAACAAAAAGTGAATGCCATGACGCAATTCGCCCGGGAGCTGGTTGAAAAACAGGACAAGATGAACGAAAAAACCGATCAAAGCGCATCCGAGCAATTGCCGTCGCTGGCGTCCAACGAGGATAAACTCAATGATGAGTTGGAGCAGTTGAAAGCACAGGCAAAAAAGCTAAGAGAAATGCTGGACGAGACTTCGTATGTCAAAGCCGACGACGCCGACAAATTCTGCACGGCGGTGGAGCAGAACAACGCCGGAGAGAACATGAAGGAGATGTCTCAGAAACTGACCGAACAGGAAAAGGCGGAAGCCATGGAGCAGGGCAAGCAGGCCAGTTCGAAACTGCTGTCACTGCTGGATCAGATGCAACAGGGGCAATCCAAAATGTGCCAGGGCGGAGGCAGTGAGGCGGCTCAGCAAATGCGTAATGCCATCGACGATATCAATTATCTCTCCGAAGAGCAGGAGGATATGATTCACCGCGCCCAGGATATGCGCTCGCAATCCGAAGTCCTTCGCGACCTCGCCGCCGAACAGCGTCTGCTTCGCGAATCGGTCGCCGCGGTGTCGCAACGTGTGGAAACAATGGGCAAGGAGTCGCCGTTTGTCGCGGCGGAGCTATACAGCTTGTTCAACAACGCCCTGAATAATATCGACCTGTCGATTGATCAATTCGCGGAACGTCGCCGCAACGACGGGGTGCAACATCAAATGGAGGCGCTCTCCAGTCTCAACCGGGCGTCGGTTCGTATGCTGGATGCCCTGCAAAAACAAAAAGACTGCAACAAGGGGGGCAGTAGTTGCAGTAAACCGTCGATGAAAATGAATTCTCTCTGCCAAAAACAAAGTCAGCTGAACCAGCAGACGCAGTCACAATGCCAAAATCCCGGCAAGGAGGGACAGGGGGGACAGGATGCGCTCAAGCGGCTGGCCTCGGAGCAGAACGCGATCGGCAAATCGCTGGGACAGCTTGCCGAGGAATTCGGCGACAGTCGGGAAGTGCTGGGGCGACTCGATGCGATTCGTGACGATATCGACAAAATTGTCGATGCGCTGGCCGACGGCGAGATCGGCGAGGAGACTCAGCAAAGGCAGTTGCGGGTGCTCTCCCGCATGCTGGACGCAACCAAATCGCTTCAAAGAAAAGACTATACCGAACAACGGCAGGCCGAGATGGGCAGGGATGTCCTGAGATCGACTCCGCCGGCGCTTTCGGGCGATCAGCTCGACGGGGGGCTGGATATCGAGGACCGACTGAGGAAATTTCTCGACGAGAATTACCCCGAAGTGTACGAAGCTCATATCAAGGCGTATTTCAAGGCCTTGCTGGAAAATATCGACGTAAACAATTCCCGACCAGCCTATGATTCTGAATAAAACGACACTTATTTTTCTATTAGGCCTGGTGGTTTTGGCACTGCCCTCTGCGGCGGTGGATCAGGGCAATACCGCGCCATCGGTGCGTATTCCGGTCGTATCCGACAGCGCCGAAACGACTCCGGGGCGTAACGAAAACGTGGCTCTGGCGCGGCAGTTGGTGTCTCGCGGGGCGTACATCAGTGCGGCGGACCTGCTGGAAAGCGAATATGCCGATAAAAACCGATCACCGGCAGTGATCAATTTACTGCTGACCTGCTATCTGGAATTGAAAGCATACAACAAGGCCGAAGTCCTGTTGAAACGGCAGATTCGCAATCAACCTGGCGTGTTTATGTACTATACCGACCTGCTGGAATTGTATCTCGATGTCTATATGGGGGAGAGGAAGGTGATATTC
>CAZVNK010000036.1:0-11293 GCA_964628115.1 uncultured Ignavibacteriaceae bacterium
CGAAACGTTCCAGCAGGGTCGGCGGCGCGCCGGTTACCATCGCGAAAATCGTATCGGCGATGGCATAAATCAAAATCGCGATCAGCACCACGATCAGGATGAAACTGGTGCCGCATCGGGGATGCAGGGTAGTGTATTTGCCGACGTTGTCGGTGGTCAGATCCTCGCCGTTTTCATAGGCGTATATCGACTTGTGCTCCGCGCCGTGATACTGAAACACCCGCTTGAACTCGCCGCATTGCGAAATGACCCAGACATAGGCGATGAAAATCATCACCCGAAACGCCCCCGCGATAAGATTGAACGCCAGCGCGTCCTTGTTGACCTGCAACAGCGATGCTATCGCCAGCGGTAAAAAGAAAAAGATCAGTATCCCCACCGCCAGCGCGAAAATCACCGTCCCGGCCAGCACCAGATTGTTACTCTTTTTCTCCTCGGGCTTGTATTCTTCGCCCTTGATCGCGGCTTCTTCCTTTTCCATTTCCTTGAATGCGATGTCCGCGGAGATATTGAGCGTCTTGATGCCCAGCACCATCATTTCGAAAAACGTCACCACTCCGCGCAATATGGGGATATTGAGGGCTTTGTATCGTTTACTCAGGGAAATAGATTCTTCGGTCTTCACCATGATCTCCCCGGAGGGGATTCTCACGGCGGTTGCCACACGATCCTTGGAGCGCATCATAACGCCCTCGATTACCGCCTGGCCGCCTACTGATAAGTCGGGCATGTATCAGAACCTTTCCACTTTTACTGGCAACGCAACATAATTCGGCATATATCCATATAGATATATACGAATCGCCTTCACGGGGTTGTGGGAAAAAGTATACGAAAGGCCCGGAATGCGCTACTTGGATGCTTCTGATTTTTTCTGGTCTTTTTTGTCCAGACCGTATTTTCTTCTGAAACGATCCACGCGTCCCGCCGTATCGATCAATTTCTGCCGCCCCGTAAAGAACGGATGGCAGTTCGAACAGATTTCAACCCTGATATCTTTAACCGTCGAGCGGGTCTTGATTACGTTGCCGCAATGGCAGGTAATCGTCGTTTCGTAATACTCCGGATGAATTTTCTTCTTCACTTCATTCCTCTGCGTCGTTTCACGCTGTTATTCCAAGCTTCCAAATATAATCAAAAGCTTTCCAAAGGCAAGCGAATTCGCGGCCTTTTTATAAATCTCCAAACAATAAGGGATTAATAAGGTTTCCGGAAAACGAAAATTCTGCTCGAACTGCGACGGGTCAGACGCCGTTTGTTGAAATCCCCGTACGTCTTGATCAAATCGATCCCGCTGACCGTGGCGAAAACCAGCAGTTCCTTGAGCGTGTATTCCTTCTCGGATACGCCGAACAGCTTCCGTTGTTGCGTGACCGAATCGACGGCATGATCGCGAATCAGCTTGATCCGTTCTTTCGGGAAATAATACTGTTCGCGACGGACCAGCGACGGATGCGGATGATAAAACGGTCGTTTTTCCTGATAATATCGCGTGTAAGACGCCCGATCCTCATCGCTGAAACTCCACAAATGTAAAAGAAAAATACCCCCTTTGACCAGCGAATTCGTGGCGCATTCAAAAACAGCTTGACTATCCGAGGGCGAAAAATGACCAAGTTGCCCGCAGATAAGAAACGCCAGATCAAATTCCCCTTTATATGACATGCTGGTTATATCTTCTTGTACGAAATTGACATGCAGGTTCAAATCGACCGCCTGGCTCCGGGCCAGATCGAGCGGATACCCACCCACGTCGTTGGCGGTCACCTCGTATCCCCGTTCCGCCAGCGCCATCGCGTGCCGTCCGCCGCCGCAGGCCATATCCAGCACCCGAGATTCCGGCGATTTGAGATAGGACGCGATAAACGACACTTCCTTCTCGGTCGGAATACCCCAGTTGTGAACAATGTCGTAAAAACGCCGAGAAAAGGCGTAATCCTCCCAGGGAAGGTTCATCTCGAATGGTCGCGGCTCACTGGAATTCAATACTTGTGTCATATCCATTGCATTTTCTCCATTGGCAATTCCTATTCCAACATATCGGCACATTCCCGTAATTTGTTTACATTTTGAACAGTAAAAATCGAACCCGAACAAGATGGCTTGATTGTCTCGGAATAGTGAAATATAGGGGGGAATGAATTACCGTCTAAAGCCGAGCGGCTATTTTCCGGCCGGTCTGTTCAGCTTTTTTCAATACGGCGGGATGTGACCTCGCCGCGCCTTTTTCCCAGCCGGAACCGGCGAAAAGCACATTGCCGACCGTGTCGACATTGACCCACTTGAAAAAACCGGCGATCACGGTTCGCGCGCATTCGTAATTCTGGCGCGGGCCACCCACCAGCACGATTCCGCCGAATCGTTTCTTTTCTAATATCTTTTTGAAATGATGCCCGCTTTTGCCGGCAAAGTCCGGTGGTCGAAGGCAGTTGCATCGGTCGATAAACAGCTTCGCCTGTGCCGAAACCGTGTCGAAATATATGGGCGACCCGAACAGCACCACGTCGCAGTCGATTAAGAGGTCATACACCGGGTAGATATCGTCATGATACAGGCAGTAATCCGGTTCGGGACTGACTCCGCAGGATTGGCAGGGCGTGATGGCATAATCATTGAGTCGCACTATATGATGCGTCACCGGATCGGACGATTCGGCCACAATCCCCTCGACGATATGATTCAGCAGGGTTTCGGTCGATCCGCGTTCGACCGGACTGCCGTTAAGACTCACTATGGTCGGCATTCAGCGCCTCCAACTGCTCGAGACGGTCATACAACTCCAGTAAAACGTCCTCGACTCGCTTTTTTTCTTTGGCGGCGGCATCCAGTTTTTCCCAGTTGTTTTTGGGAATGTTATACGCCAAATCCTGTTCCAGACGTTCCAGAATGGTTTCATGATCCTGTATTTTCGACCGCACCGACTGTAATTCTTTTTTCAAACGCCCCCTCTGCCGGGAGAGTTTTTTGAACTCCTCGTACTCGCGGACTTTTTCGGGATCGATTGTTTTCTTATCCGTCGGCGTCTCGCGTTCGGCCTTTTTGTCCCGATAGTACGTATAATTGCCCAGGTACACCGTCGCCGTGCCGTTCTCGACGGCGATAATCCTCATCACGATTTTATCCAGAAAATACCGGTCATGGCTGACGATCAAACACGTCCCGTTATAATTCTGCAATCCCTCTTCCAGCGCCTGCCGCGAATCGATATCGAGATGATTGGTCGGCTCGTCGAAAATCAGGAAATTCACCGGCAAAAACAGCAGTTTCGCCAGCGCCAGCTTGGTTTCCAGTGGATCGGCGTCGCTGCACGACGTGATCTCGACGGTGACGGCGATCCGGTCGAAAGCACCGCCACCCGCTTGAACACGTCGTCCCCCCGGAATCCGTACCGTGCCAGATAACTGCGCAAACGTCCCGGTAACGCCAGCGGATCGACCAGCCAGAGTTCGTCGAGAACGAAATTGTTTTCGTCGAGTTCGGACAGCTCCTGATCGAAATATCCCACCTCGACCTTGCTCCCGATCCGAATGTCACCGTCGATCTGCTCCAATTCGCCCAGCAGAGTCTTCAGGATGGTCGTTTTACCTGCGCCGTTGGGGCCGATCAAACCGATTCGTTCATCACGATATAAATTGAAAGAGACGTCATCGACCAGGCGTTGATGTCCGTAGCCGAACGCCGCGTTTTCCACCGCCAGCACCAGATTGTGCGAACGGCCCGATGAATCGATCGAAATCAAAGGTGCCGCCGCGTCGGTCTCGGGGCCGTCGATACGCGTCAATCTTTCCAGATATTTGCGACGTGACTGCGCCTGCTTGGTCTTTTGCCCGGCGATATTGCGACGGATAAAATCCTCGATACGCGAGATTTCCTCCTGTTGATGGCGCACCTGATGTTCCAGCAGGCGGCGACGGGCCTCGCGTTCGGTTAAATACTGCTCGAAACCGTTGTGAAACTGCTCGATTTTCCGTCCGTTCAATTCCCAGACCTTCTCGACCGTGTTACTCAGAAACGCCCGGTCGTGCGAGACGATGACATAGGCCTTGTTCAGACCGGTCAGGTATTCCTCCAGCCAAATCGTGGATTCGATATCGAGATGGTTGGTCGGCTCGTCCAGCAGTAGCAGATTGCTTTTCCCGGCCAGCACCCGCGCCAGCGAGGCGCGGTTTTTCTCGCCGCCGGAAAAAACCGACAAACGATTGTGAAAACGATTCTCCACGAAGCCCAATCCGATCAAAATCAGCTTCACTTCGGCTTCATAGGCGTAACCGCCGTCGGTCTCGAAACGATGTTGCAAGTCGCCGAGAGTCTCGATCAGTTTTTCGGAATCGGGAGACTGTGCCAGCTCGCGTTCCACGGCCTCTATCTTTTCCCTCAGCTCCAGCAGATCGGCGCGGGCCGATGCCACGTAATCGAACAGCGACATCTCCGCGTGATTGGCCAGCTCCTGCTCGACATAGGAAATCTCGCACCCCTTGGCGTGAATCACCTGGCCCGACTCCGGGCGCGTGCGCCCCGCCATGATATCGAACAATGTCGTCTTGCCGATCCCGTTCGGCCCGACCAGCCCGATCCGATCCTGCTCGTTCAGCGAGAACGAGAGTCGGTCGAACAACTGCCGATCCTCGAATTGCAGGGATATATTTTCGCCGGAGATGAGGGTCATGACTCTTCGGGTTTGATTTCACCTTCCCGGGACAACAGCATTTCCACCGCCATGATAATCACCGCTATCCACAGGAATATCTTCCACAGTTCTCGGCCGAATCGAGCCTGGCTGATAATCGACGCCGTGGCCGTTTCGTAGGGAATCGTCCTCACGGCGTCAAGTCCCAGCGCGGTCGCCAGCCGGTCGATATCGATCGCGTTCAGGTCGCTTTCGGCGGGATCGACATTGACCGGGAAGAGGTCGGTCCGTCGGCCGTTATACAAAAGTTGATACATGCCCGGCACGTCGATCGGACGGCAGTCGTACTGCATTTGCCCGGATTTTTCCACGCCGGCAATGGCAAACGTCCGATTGTCCGGTGTGACCAGATCCACCGATCCGAAACCGACCTCGCGGCCGTTGATCGAACGCATCACATTCTCACCGACATAGTTACGCATTTCATAGGCCGATGCCGTTCCGGTCAAATACTCGATCGTCCGAATCATCATCGGGACAAAAAACGAGTGCCCGGAAATATCCGAAAAGCGGGGAGTGATCGGCGCGGTGAACATCGCCATCCGCCCTAGGCCGTGTTCGACTTCCACCAGCGCCGGCGCATTGTTGGAGAAAAAACACAGATCGCGATTACGAGTACCGTCGGCGATTTTCGGCAGTGCGTAAAATTTAAGCGTCGGGCCGTCATCGTCGCCGAACGGCGTGAATGCCTTGAAAATCGGGTGCGTGAAATCGAAACGGCCGACCGTATAGTATCCCGCGCCCGAAAACGTTACCGGAAGCGGCGCGATCATCCGAATATCGAGAGGCTCGGAAAAATACCGATTGACATAATCCGGATCGGTACTTCCGCCGAGTATATACAACAGACCGCCGCCGTTGTCGACATAGCGCAACAATCGCGAGGTCTCCGCCGTCCCCAGCGATGCCACGCCGGACAGTACCACCGCGTCGTATTCGTTTAAATTCACTGCCGCCACCTGTCCGGGATCGACAATCTTCACCGTCCAGGAGCGGGCAACCTCATCCGACGGCGCCAGCGCCAGCCGTACCAACGCCCCGCCGCCGTCACCGTCGACGATCAACACCGTGAATCGGTCCGGAATATAAAACGAAAAATACGACCGGTTGTCCGGTGCGAATCCATCATCGGCGATTTCAATCCGGCCGTAATGATATCCCGGAACATGGACGGCATGATTGAAGGCGACGCTTTCGCGCCCGGATGCCTCCAGTTTGAACTCGCTTTGCATCACTCGCGTTCCGTCGACAAACAGCGATGCCAGAAGCTCCGATTTGGCGCGATTGTCGTAATTTTGTATGTCGGCACGTACCGTGAAGTCAGTCCCGATCTCGATCAACTGATCTCCCAGATCGACGTTGATCACGCCGCAGTTCCCGTCGGTTTCCAGCGGCAGGTCGACGATATACGTGGTGATTTCCTCGTCAGCGGAATCGACACTTTCCGGAAGTGAACCTCTTTGACGGTCGGTGATGATGTACAATTCCTTGTTGAGATTTTTTGCCGATTTCAGCAGTTCCAGCGCTTTGTTGTATGCCGCTTCCGGATCGCCCGTTTCATAGCCGGCATTGAGATCGACCAGCACGTCGGTCGCGATATCTTTACTGAAAAAACGCTCTCCGGCCGGGAATGCGGCCTGCCGGTCAAACGGAATCAACACCAGTTCGTCGGCTTCGCCGAAACCGGCCAGTATTTCCTCGGTCTTCTTTTTGGCCAGATCGAACAGCCGCCCGTCCTTGACCTGTCTTTGCATCGATGCCGACCGATCCAGCAGAATCACCGACGACACTCCCGCATGCGAACCGATATAGCCGCCCTTCGTTGCGGGACGGGCAAAGGCCAGCACCGCCGCCAGCACGATCAGCATGCGCAACAGCAGTAAAAGTATCTGTCTGATCTTGATCCGACGCACCTGGCGTTTCTGCATCTGTTTGAGATGGCGAATCGATGAAAACTCGACTACCTTGACACGACGGCGAGAAAACAAATGAATTAACAGGGGAATCAGGGTCGCCGCCGCCGCAAGTAATACCGCGGAATTGAGGAAATTAAACATGTCGGTTTCGCTTTACCTTAGTTGCGGTACGGGTGATCGATAAACTGCATACACAAATCGCGCTGATATGCGGCGATCTGACTGTTCAGAGCTTCGCGATAATACGCCAGCGCCTGTTCTCGATTTCCGAGCGCGTCGTTTACCTGCCCGAGTCGAAACAGGATCTCACCGAGGAAAATCGCCCGTGTTTCGATGAAATGTGCCGTTTCCAGAAACGAGAGCGCCTCCTGATAATCGCGCAAACCCAGTGCGACCACTCCGGCGCGCAGGTAGTACACCGGATCTGGTTGATTCTGCTCGATTATTTTATTTATCCAGTACAAGGCGTCGGCATAATAATTGTCCGACGCCGCGGAATCGTGATCCGGCCCGTCGGCGCCCGTCAACTCGCCGAGTTGTTGAAGAAACGCCGCCTTTTCCGGAAGCGATGTCTCCCGCCCGAAATAGGTACGGGTCAGCGCCAACGCTCCGACGGTATCGCCCCGGATGGCATGAATTCTGGCTTTCATCAACGGCGCCGCCACGAACGTCGTGTCCAGTGCGAATGCCGAATCGAATGCCGCCTCGGCCGTGTCATAATCGCCGTTGGCCATATACAGATTGCCGAGTATCTGATAGTACATCGGACGGGATGTGTCGGATGCGATCAACTGCCGATATCCCTCGATCGCCCGCTAATAATCACCGTTCTGATAATAGAGAAGCGCCAGCCGGGTCCAGGTGCCGACCGTGTCGGCGCGGTCGCTGTCGTATGCCTGCATCTTTTCGAGATAGTGCTGTTGCGTGGGACGACGCAACAACGCGCCGGATCGGGCCGCGTAAAAATCGAACATGTCGCGGGTCACCGAAATCGTGTCGACATACACCCGCCACTCGCTTTGCGCCGAATCCAGTGACATCTCGAATATCGTTTTGAAACTGCGGGCGATCGTCAAATCGTCGGCCTGCTCGTACCACTGCCGGACTTTGTTGATTCCGTACGCATCGGCGAGATATTTGATAAACGATGCCGATGTCAACTCCGCCGCCTGCGGATCGGCGGCATAGTACCCCGCCGTGGTCAATAAATCACGCAGGTCGGGAAGTCGTCCCTCTTTGGCCAGTTGTTTGGTTTCGTATTGCGTGAATTCGAAATACCCCGCCAGCCCCTCGACAATCAGCGGCGGCGCGTATCCCCACAGCTTCAGCAGTTTCACCATGTTGGTCAGAATACCGTCGCATGATATAAACTGATGACCGTACAGCGCGTAAATCGCCGCACGTCCCGGATCGATGGCATACCCGAATCGATCGTCCCAGTGTACTGTCCTGACCGGGCAGGGACATAAATAATAGGTCACTTTGCCGGGCGCGGTGATATCCAGAGCATTGCGGAACCGAACGTATTCCGCTTCGAGATAATCGCGGGTCTGTTTCCAGTTGTAGTCGGCCAGTGCGCCCTCGATAAAATAAAAATCGAAATTCGCCGACGGATTCATGATAAACTGCCCCGGAACGGTCGGATTGTACGGACAGGAAGTCGTATCGAGTGTCAACGGTCGGCGCGGACTGATCAACACCTGATACACCGAGCCGTTCTTGCCCGGAATGTCCTCCAGGCGCGCGGGAAGATTGTATTCGATACGGTGACGGCGCGCGAGGGTGTACGGCTTCGATCCGATCGTGATCAGATGACAATCGAAATTCACGAACGGTGAATCGATGGCGGTGACGTTGATCTCCAGACTGAAATTGACCTGAAAGGAATTAAGCGATACGCCCAGCGGAGCCTTCAGCGTATCGCGCATCACTTCGTAATAATTGTCGATCAACTGCGGTTTCTGCCGCACGATCAGTTCGAATTCCACGCCGTCATAATCACCGCCGAACGCGCTCAATGCCGACAGCAAGAGCAGTATGACCGTTCCCGGATATATTCGTGCTCGTTTATGTCTCATCTTGATACTTCCCATCGCTTACGCTTCGGTTTGTTTCTCAAGTATTATACGATGATTGCTTAAAATCGGAACCACCGGAATGGTATTTATCTGAACCGCGAAACCCACGTCCTCGCCCAGACCGTATTCGGTCAGCCGGCGACCGTGTCCACCTCCCGCGACCGCGTCGGCCAGGCGATTCCGATTGTGATCGTAAAACAGATGCGCCAGCTCCGCCGCGTCGTTACAGACCGGCGACGTCTCGAATCTCTGCCGGAGCAGATCGGTCAGCATCCCGCCACAAAGCGTATCCTCGGGCGAAAAATCCCCCTCGGTTCCGGCGCAGAGAATCACCAGGTCACGTTCTTCGGAGAAAACCCGGTCGGCAACCGCCGTGATATTCACGAATGCGCCGGTAATCGCCAGCGGGGATTTGGTCGCGCGGGCGTACAAACGCGTTCCGTTGGTCGTGGTCATAACGATGATTTTGCCTTTGACCGCGTCCGGCGTGAACTCGAATGGTGAATTTCCCAGGTCGAAACCATCGATTTTGAATCCCTGTCGTTCGCCCGCCAGCAGGGCGTTCTTTTGTCCCAAATGTTCCCGCAACTGCGCCGCCTCGCCCGACTCCTCGATCGGAATCACCGCGGCCGCTCCGGCATGCAGGGCCTGACAGATAGACGTCGACGCTCGCAGAACGTCTATTAACACCAGCGTTTTTTCCGCTATATGAATCTCCCCGGCCATGCCGGGGAGAAAATACAAATCAATGCGCATCAGCGATGACTTCCCTCTTTATAAAAGGGTGGTTTGACGACTACCGCCGGGAATGTCCGGTTGCGGATTTTCACCTCAACCTGACTTCCTATCTTGGTCAGTTTCCGAGGAAGGTATCCCATCGCAATCGGTTTGTCCAGCGACGGCGAATACGTTCCCGAAGTCACTTTGCCGACTGTTTCACCGTCGAGTGCCAGTTCGTACCCGGTGCGCGGGAAAGCTTTGCCCTCCAGCTCCAGGCAGATCAGCCGCCGCGACGGTTTTTCGGCCTTTTGTTTCTCGATGACGGCTTTCCCGACAAAATCGCCTTTCTCGAGTTTGACAATCCAGGCCAGCCCCGCCTCGATCGGCGTCGTGGTCTTGTCGATGTCATTCCCGTACAGCGCCATCTTCATCTCCAACCGCAATGAGTCGCGCGCCCCCAGCCCGATCAGCTTCATGTCGTACTTCATGCCCGCCTCAATCGCGACTTTCCATAAATCGGCCGCAAGTGCGTTCGGGATATACAACTCGAAACCGTCCTCGCCGGTGTATCCGGTGCGCGATAACAGAATCTCATGACCCGCAATCGTCACCGTTGCGCTGGTATAATAGGGAATCGATTCGAAATCGTACTCCGCCATCGCCTCCAGCACCTTCTGCGCATTCGGCCCCTGAATCGCCAGCAGGCCGTACTCATCGGATCGGTCGATCAATTTCGCCCCGTCGATCAGGTGCGATTTCAGCCACTCGTAGTCTTTGACGAGGTTGGCGGCGTTGACAATCATCATGTACTGATCCGCCAGTCGATACACCAGCAAATCGTCCACGATTCCGCCGTCGTCATAGCACATGCACGAGTACTGAATCTGCCCGACCTCAAGAGTCGAGGCGTCATTGGTCGTCATCATCTGAATGAAATCCAGCGCCTTGGGGCCGCTGATGAAAAACTCTCCCATATGGGACAGGTCGAACATCCCGACGTTCTTGCGAACCGCGAGATGTTCTTCGGTGATGCCGGTGTACTGAATCGGCATCCGGTAACCGGCGAACGGGACGATTTTCGCCCCGGCCGCCACGTTGTATGTATGAAACGGAGTCTCTTTCAGCGCGGACGCTGATTGTTGCTCCTCCATGTTACTTACCTCCGGCACGGGTGTAATTAAGTAGTCCGCCCGCGATGATAATATCACGCTGGCGTTTGGTTAAATGGTCGATTTTGAGCGTGTACGTCTGGCCGCCGGTCTTGTTCGTGACCGTAATCGTCGGACTGCCGGCAACGGCTTTCTTGATATCGGCCAGCGACAGCTGATCGCCCTGGTTGATCTTGTCGTAATCGGCCGGATCGGCGAACACCGCCGGAAGAATGCCGAAATTGATCAAATTGGCCAGGTGAATCCGCGCGAACGATTTCACCGCGACCATCTTCAATCCCAGATACATCGGCGCCAGCGCGGCATGTTCCCGCGAGGAACCCCGCCCGTAATTCTCGCCGCCGACTATGAAACCGCCGCCTTTTTCTTTGGCGCGTTTGGCGAAATCGGGATCGACCTGATAGTACACGAATTCGGAAATTTTCGGAATATTGGAGCGCAGAGGCAGAACCTTCGCGCCCGCCGGCATGATATGATCGGTCGTGATATTGTCCTCGACCTTCAGCAGAACCTCGCCGTCGATCGCATCCGCCATGGCCTTGTTCAGCGGAAGCGGGGCGATATTCGGGCCACGCTTGATTTCCACCTTGGCCGGGGTTTTCGACGGTGCCAGCACGCCGGAATCATCGATTTTAATCGTTTTGGGCAAAATGATTCGCGGATGTTTGCCCAGCTTGCGTGGATCGGTCAGCTTGCCGTTGATTGCCGCCGCCACACACACCT